>NZ_JAOEEE010000050.1:0-28605 GCF_029837675.1 Pseudomonas sp. GD04015
GATCGTGGTCGAGGACAGCCGTGGCTTCTTCACCTCGCGGGTGTTCGGCACCTTCACCAACGAGGGCATCGCCATGCTCGGCGAAGGCGTGAGCGCGGCGATGATCGAGAACGAGGCGCGCAAGGCCGGCATGCCGGTCGGGCCGCTGGCGATCAGCGACGAAGTGTCCATGGGCCTGATGGAGCACATCCGCAAGCAGACCGTGGCCGATCTCGCCGCCGAAGGCCGCAGCCTGCCCGAGCACCCGGCGTTCAGGGTGATCGAACTGATGCTCCACGAGTACAAGCGCCCGGGCAAGGCGGCCGGCGGCGGCTTCTACGACTACCCGCAGGGTGGCAAGAAGCACCTGTGGCCGGAACTCAAGGCGCACTTCGAGAAGGCGGATGCACAGATTTCCCAGGAAGACGTGCGCGACCGCATCCTGTTCATCCAGGCCATCGAGACCGTGCGCTGCCTGGAGGAGGGCGTGCTGAAGTCGGTGGCCGACGCCAACGTCGGTTCGATCTTCGGCATCGGCTTCGCCGCCTGGACCGGCGGGGCGCTGCAGTTCATCAACCAGTACGGCGTGCGCGATTTCGTCGCCCGTGCCCAGTACCTGGCCGAGCAGTACGGCGAGCGCTTCCTGCCGCCGGCCCTGCTGCTGGAGAAGGCGGCCACGGGCGAGCGCTTCTGATCGCACCTGGCAACGAGCGAACCGGCCCATGTGGCCGGTTTTGCTTTTCGGGGGCTTTCTGTCATCGTGCCGGCAAGCGTCGGTGGGAGTGCAGCAGCGCGTGAGCACGCGAAAGGCGATCAGAACGGTGTTGCTGGCAGGCCTGCTGGCTTCCGCCACCTTTGCCGCGGCCGACGAAGCGTTCAATGTCTATATCGGCCAGGGGCAGATGCCGTTCGCCGATGACGATCCCGCCGACCGTGGCGTGTACGGCGACCTGATGAGCGAGCTGTGCCGGCGTCTGCAGCGAGAATGCCGCTTCCATAGCGTGCCCTGGAAGCGGGTGCAGCTGGCGGTGGCCAACGATCCGCGCGGTATCGTGCTCAACCTGGGGCGCACGGCGGAGCGTGAAGCGGGATTCGTCTGGCTGCTGGGCGTGCTGCCCACTTCCTACGTGCTGGCGAGCAAGCGCCAGCGCTTCGATACCCTTGCCGAGGCACTGGAAGCGGGTCCGCTGGTGGTGATGGGCGGCACGCCCAGGGCCCAGGAGGCGTTGTCCCTGCGGCAAGAAGGGCAGTCGGTGGTGGAAGTGACAGACCCCGAGCAGGCCGCGCGCATGCTGCACGGCGGCCGGGTGCTGGCCTGGTACGAGATAGACCTGCGCGTGCGCTACCTGTGGCGGCAGCTCGGCTACGACGAGCGCGCGCTGATCTCCGGCTTGCCGGTGAGCACGAACCGCAGCTTCATCGCCGGCAGCCCGGTGCTCAGGGACGCCCCATCGCTGGCCGGGCAGATGCAGCAGGCATTCGCGGACATGCAGGCGGACGGCTCCTGGCGGCGAATCCTGGTCCGCCATCTCGGTGACGAGCTGGCGGGCCGACTCCTGGCGCCGTGATGGGCAAGCCCGTTCAGGCCGCCAGGCACAGACCCTTCTGCAGGCAGATCACGTCGTGTATGGCCATTTTCTCATGCTGCCGGGTGGGCATGCGCAGGGTCAGCAGGCTGCCATCGTCCAGGTGGATGGTGGCTTCGGACTCGAACTGCAGGCCGGTGTCGCCGAAGCTGACGTAGGTGACGCCGTAGCTGCTGGTGTTCGCGAAGGCTTCGGTGATGGACATGACGGTTCCTCCCTCGGGCTAATCGCCAGTGGCTTGTTGGCGGGGATGGGCCTGTTGTGGCTGTTGTGGGGTGACCGGCACGCTGCGGAAGGCGGAGGCGGCGATCAGGCTGGCGATGGCGGCGAAGCTGCTCATGAATCTCTCCTGTTGAGGTGATCGGGAACGCTTGCATCTTTGCCGAGCCGTTTCATCGACAGAAGTGAATGGTGGGCATGGTAGGTATCGAGAGCGGTGATGTTGCCGGTCCGGCGAGGCCCCGTGGCTGTTGCGTTCCGGGGGCGCTTCGATGCACGCTAGCCGCTTCCTCCTCCCTCCCTGCCGTCTCAGGTGATCCGCTCCATGTCACTGCGTATCTGCATTCTGGAAACCGATGTACTCCGCCCCGAACTGATCGACCAATACCAGGGCTACGGCCGCATGTTCGAGCGGTTGTTCGCCAAGCAGCCGCTGGCGGCGACCTTCGAAGTGTTCAATGTGGTACAGGGCGACTACCCGGCCGACGGGGAGCGCTACGACGCCTATCTGGTGACCGGCAGCAAGGCGGATTCGTTCGGCAGCGATCCGTGGATAGGCGTCCTCAAGACCTACCTGCTGCAGCGCTACGAGAGTGGCGACAAGCTGCTCGGCATCTGCTTCGGCCATCAGTTGCTGGCGCTGTTGCTGGGCGGCCGCGCCGAGCGGGCTACCCAGGGCTGGGGCGTGGGCATCCACCATTACGAGCTGAAGCAGCAGGTGCCGTGGATGAGTCCTGCCCTGGAGCAGCTGACACTGCTGATCAGCCACCAGGACCAGGTCACCGCGCTGCCGGAAAAGGCGACGCTGCTGGCCTCCAGCGAGTTCTGCCCGGTGGCCGCCTATTGCATCGAGGACCAAGTGCTGTGCTTCCAGGGCCATCCGGAGTTCATCCACGACTACTCCCGCGCGCTGCTGGACATCCGCCAGCACTGCATCGGTGAGCCGGCCTACCGCGAGGCGGTGGAGAGCCTGGCCCACGACCACCAGGGCACCACCGTGGCCGAGTGGATGATGCGCTTCGTCGCCCAGGGGAAGGCGGCCGGGGCCGCCTGACCGCTACAGCCAGCCCATCCGCTTGAAGTTGGCGAACAGGCCGGCGCAGCCGAGGCCGACGAAGCCGAGCACGCCGAAGTAGCCGTAGTGCCAGGTCAGCTCCGGCATGTACTGGAAGTTCATGCCGTAAATGCCCGCCACCGCCGTCGGGAACGCCAGGATCGCCGCCCAGGCGGCGAACTTGCGCTGGGTCAGGCTCTGCCGCGAGGACTCCAGCAGCAGGCCGATCTCGATGGCGTGGTCGGCCATCTCGCGCAGGCCGGTGAGGTCTTCCATCAGCCGGTTGACGTGAATGGCGATGTCGCGGAAGTACGGCCGCATGTGCTTGTCGATGAAAGGGAAGTCGAGCTGCTGCAGCTCCTGGCAGATCTCCGACAGCGGCGCCACCTGGCGGCGCAGGCGCAGCAGGTTGCGCCGCAGACCGTGGATGCGCTCCACATCGGCCTGCTCCAGCGGACAGTTCAGCACCGTCTGCTCGATATCCTCCAGCTCCGCGTGGGCGCTGTCGAGCAGCGGGCGGTAGTTCTCGATCACGAAGCTGAGCAGGGCGTAGAGCACGAAGTCCTCGCCATGCTCCAGCAGCAGCGGGCGCGCCTCGCAGCGCTGGCGCACGGTGGAGTAGGGCGCGGAGTCGCCGTAGCGGGCGCTGATCACATAGCCCTTGCCGGCGAACAGCTGGGTCTCGACGAACTCGATACGGCCTTCGCGCTGGATCGGCGAGTAGAGCACCATGAACAGGGCGTCGCCGAAGGTCTCCAGCTTGGGCCGGGTGTGCTGGGCGAGGGCGTCCTCCATGGCCAGTTCGTGCAGGTCGAACTGCTGCTGGAGTGCGGTGAGCTGGGTGCTGTCGGGGTCGCGCAGACCGATCCAGACGAAATGGCCGGGTCTGGAAGCCCACTGGCGGCCTTCCTCGATGGCGATATCGGCGACTTTCTTGCCCTTGGCGTAGGCGGCTGCGGCAACGACCTGACCCATGGATAGTCCTCTGCATGGCGATGAGGCAGCTTAACCCAGCCGCCCGGTCGCTGCAGAGGCGCGGTCAGGCGCGGGCCAGCTGCTGGTCCAGTTGCTCGATGCACTCGCGCATCAGTTGCTGGCAGCGCTCCATCAGGTTCGGCAGATCCTCCAGGGTCAGGCCCAGGGTGGGAATGGCCGGCAGTGAGCGGATCAGCACCTTGCCGCTGCTCCAGTTGTTGAGCTTCAGGCGGCCGGCGTAGGTGCTGACGCACACCGGGATGATCGGTACCCCGGCGGCGATGGCCATCTGGAAGGCGCCTTTCTTGAACGGCAACAGGCCATCGCCCTGGTTGCGGGTGCCCTCGGGAAAGACCCAGATAGAGGTGTCGCGCTTCTGTAGCGTCTCGGTGGTTTCCATCATGGCCCGCTTGGCCTTGCGGCCGTTGCCCCGGTCGATCAGCACGTTACCGGCGAGCCAGTAGAGCTGGCCGAAGAACGGGATCCACTTCAGGCTCTTCTTGCCAATGCTGACGGTGCGCGGCGGTACGACGCGGCCGAGGACGTAGAGGTCGTAGTTGGACTGGTGGTTGGCGATCACCACGCATGGGCGGTCCTGGCCGAACAGGCTTTTCACGTCGGTCTTGAGCTTGAGTCGGAGCATGCACAGGGCCGGCAGCGAATACAGACGGGCGCAGAGGCGGCTGTTGTCCGGGTTGAATGGTCGGCACAGGCCGAGCAGCAGGCCCAGTACACCGGCCAGCACGAAGTGCAGCCCCATCAACAACATGCGAGCGAGGAAAAGCATCGAAACAGCCACCGGGAGGAAGAGGGTGGCGAAGTGTACGGACGTGCACTGTTTTCGACAATTGACGCCGATCAGAGGTTATTGCCGGGTATTTCGCGAGCTGATGCTCAGAAAGTCTGCGAAGAAGGGAAGATATCGGCGCCGGAGGCCATGTCACTGTGTTGCCAGGGCGCAACAGGAAGACGGGGGCGTTGTGCTGGGGCCCGAAACCCCATCGCTGGCCGGCGATGGGGCTGGGCGGTCGCCTTGTTTCAGGCTTCTACCGGGGTGCTTTGCGGCGAGCTGACGGTGGCCGGGGATTCACCGGGCGCCAGAATCGAGCTGATATTCACGGCATGCAGCCCCTTCGGGCCCTGCAGAATATCGAACTTGACCGCCTGGCCGGCCTTGAGCGTCTTGTAGCCGTCCATCTGGATAGCCGAATAATGGGCGAACAGGTCCTCATCTCGGCCGTCGGCCACGATGAACCCGTAGCCCTTGGCGTTGTTGAACCACTTGACCTTACCGCTGAGCATGCTGACATCCCTCTGCAAAGGACTCCATCACTGGAGTATCATCCACTTCAGCTCCACGTCCGACTTCAGCCGTTTGGGCGCTAGCCGCGGAACCCCGATACCCGCATGGGTATTGACTGTTTGTAACACCGTTTTGCCTTTAGTCAAGGTGCCAGGTCGGCCGGCTGAGAAGCCGGTCATACTCCCCCTGGCTCCACTCTCCGACCGGTCGCGACACCTTTAGTTCAGCATGCATCCACGCAGCCAGATTCAACTAACATCCCATCAGGATCGACCCGACGAATACGAGGACGATTCGAACGGCCTGGCCGTGCAGGAGTCGAAACCGGCGCTGCAGGCCCCACCCATGTACAAGGTGCTGATGTTCAACGACGATTACACTCCGATGGATTTCGTTGTCGAAGTACTGGAAGTGTTCTTCGGTATGAACCGAGAGATGGCCACCAAGGTCATGCTTACTGTCCATACCGAAGGAAAGGCAGTATGCGGGTTGTTCACCCGCGATATCGCGGAGACCAAGGCGATGCAGGTCAACCAGTACGCCCGGGAAAGCCAGCATCCGCTACTCTGTGAGATAGAAAAGGACGGTTGACGCCGTCCCGCTTGGGGAAGAGGTGAAGCTATGTTGAATCGAGAGCTGGAAGTCACCCTCAATCTGGCCTTCAAGGAGGCACGTGCCAAGCGCCATGAATTCATGACGGTCGAGCACCTCCTTCTTGCCCTGCTGGACAACGAGGCGGCCGCCACCGTGCTGCGCGCCTGCGGCGCCAATCTGGACAAGCTCCGGCATGATCTGCAGGAGTTCATCGACTCCACCACGCCCCTGATCCCGCAGCACGACGAAGAGCGCGAGACCCAGCCGACCCTGGGCTTCCAGCGCGTGCTGCAGCGTGCGGTGTTCCACGTGCAGAGCTCGGGCAAGCGCGAAGTCACCGGCGCCAACGTGCTGGTGGCCATCTTCAGCGAGCAGGAGAGCCAGGCGGTGTTCCTGCTCAAGCAGCAGAGCGTCGCCCGCATCGACGTGGTCAACTACATCGCCCATGGCATCTCCAAGGTGCCGGGCCATGCCGATCATCACGAAAACGAGCAGGAGATGCAGGACGACGAAGGCGGCGAGTCCTCGGCGTCGAGCAATCCGCTCGACGCCTATGCCAGCAACCTCAACGAACTGTCCCGTCTCGGTCGGATCGACCCGCTGGTCGGTCGCGAGCACGAGGTCGAGCGCGTGGCGCAGATCCTGGCGCGCCGCCGCAAGAACAACCCATTGCTGGTGGGTGAGGCCGGTGTCGGCAAGACCGCCATCGCCGAAGGGCTGGCCAAGCGCATTGTCGACGGTCAGGTCCCCGATCTGCTTTCCGAGAGCGTGGTGTATTCCCTCGACCTCGGCGCTCTGCTGGCGGGCACCAAGTACCGCGGCGATTTCGAGAAGCGCTTCAAGGCATTGCTCAACGAGCTGCGCAAGCGCCCGCACGCCATCCTGTTCATCGACGAGATCCACACCATCATCGGTGCCGGCGCGGCCTCGGGTGGCGTGATGGATGCCTCCAACCTGCTCAAGCCGCTGTTGTCTTCGGGCGAGATCCGCTGCATCGGCTCCACCACCTTCCAGGAGTTCCGCGGTATCTTCGAGAAGGATCGTGCCCTGGCAAGGCGTTTCCAGAAGGTGGACGTCACCGAACCGTCCGTCGAGGACACGGTGGGCATCCTCAAGGGACTCAAGACCCGCTTCGAACAGCACCACCACATCGAATACAGCGACGAGGCCCTGCGCGCCGCTGCGGAACTGGCGGCGCGCTACATCAACGACCGCCATATGCCGGACAAGGCCATCGACGTGATCGACGAGGCGGGCGCCTATCAGCGCCTGCAGCCGGAAGACAAACGGGCCAAGCGCATCGACGTGGCCCAGGTCGAGGACATCGTCGCCAAGATCGCGCGGATTCCACCGAAGCACGTCAGCAGCTCGGACAAGGAGCTGCTGCGCAATCTGGAGCGCGACCTCAAGCTGACGGTATTCGGCCAGGATGCGGCGATCGACTCGCTGTCCACCGCCATCAAGCTGTCCCGCGCCGGCCTCAAGGCACCGGACAAGCCGGTGGGCTCCTTCCTTTTCGCCGGGCCGACCGGCGTCGGCAAGACCGAGGCGGCGCGCCAGCTGGCCAAGGCCATGGGCATCGAGCTGGTGCGCTTCGATATGTCCGAGTACATGGAGCGCCACACCGTCTCGCGCCTGATCGGTGCGCCTCCCGGCTATGTCGGCTTTGACCAGGGCGGCCTGCTGACCGAGGCGATCACCAAGCAGCCGCATTGCGTGCTGTTGCTCGATGAGATCGAGAAGGCCCACCCGGAAGTGTTCAACCTGCTGCTGCAGGTGATGGACCACGGCACTCTGACCGACAACAACGGGCGCAAGGCGGATTTCCGCAACGTGATCCTGATCATGACCACCAACGCGGGTGCCGAAACCGCCGCGCGGGCGTCGATCGGCTTCACCCAGCAGGACCACTCGTCCGACGCCATGGAAGTCATCAGGAAGAGCTTCACGCCGGAATTCCGCAACCGTCTGGATACCATCATCCAGTTCGGCCGCCTGACCCACGAAGTCATCAAGAGCATCGTCGACAAGTTCCTCACGGAGTTGCAGGCGCAGCTGGAGGACAAGCGTGTGCAGCTGCTCGTCAGCGACGAGGCGCGTGGCTGGCTGGCGGAGCGTGGCTACGACGTGCAGATGGGCGCGCGGCCGATGGCACGGCTGATCCAGGACAAGATCAAGCGGCCGCTGGCCGAGGAGATCCTGTTCGGCGAGCTGGCCGAGCACGGTGGTGTGGTGCACATCGAACTGGAGGGCGGCGAGCTGCGCTTCGAGTTCGAGACCACTGCCGACGCCGAACCCGCCTGAGCGGCAAGCAGGCAAACGAAAACGCCCGGCAATGCCGGGCGTTCTGCATTCTGACCTGTCTGGCGGACCTTCTATCGGGTTCCGCCTGGCGGAATCAGCGGGCGCGGTAGGTGATGCGGCCCTTGCTCAGGTCGTACGGCGTCAGTTCGACGCGGACCTTGTCGCCAGTCAGAATGCGGATGTAGTTCTTGCGCATCTTGCCGGAGATGTGCGCGGTAACGACGTGCCCGTTTTCCAACTCCACACGGAACATGGTGTTGGGCAGGGTGTCGACGACAGTACCTTCCAGTTCGAAGCTGTCTTCTTTCGACATGCAGTAAAGCCCTCGGTATCCAAAGAATGGCCCGGCGCGATGGGCGCCCAGGCAAAAGCGGCGTGCATTGTGCCCGAAAAGGGTAAGGGCCGCCAAGTGGCTGGAAAGTCGGGAAATGGGCAGAGGCGTCGTATTCAGGTCAGTACGACCCAGCGCTGATTGACGAAAAGCTCGATGGGGCGGTACTGGGTCTTGTAGCTCATCTTCCGGCAGTTCTTGATCCAGTAACCGAGATAGACCGCCTGCAGGCCCAAACGTGCGGTTTCTCCGATCTGCCAGAGAATGGCGTAGCGACCCAGGCTGCGACGCTCCTCGTCCGGGTCGTAGAAGGTGTACACGGCCGACAGTCCGTTGGGTAGCACGTCGGCTACCGCCACTGCGACCAGCCGTTCGGCCAGGCGGAACTCGTAGAAGCGGGCGAAGGGCAGGTCGCGGACCAGAAAGGTACTGAACTGGTCGCGGCTCGGCGGGTACATGTCGCCGTCCGCGTGGCGCTGCTCGATGTAGCGCACATAGAGCGCGTAATACTCCTCGTTGAACTCCGGACGAACGGCCTGGACCCGGATGTCGGTGTTGCGCTTGAGGATGCGCTTCTGCTGGCGGTTGGGGATGAACTGGTCGGCGGGTATGCGCGCCGGTACGCAGGCGGTGCAGCGCTGGCAGTGCGGGCGATAGAGGTGGTCGCCGCTGCGGCGGAAGCCCATTTCCGAGAGTTCGGCGTAGACCTGCACGTCCATGGGCTGGCTGGGATCGAGGAACAGGGTGGTCGCCTGTTCTTCGGGCAGGTAGCTGCACGGGTGTGGCTGGGTGGCGTAGAACTTGAGGCGAGCCAGTTCGGTCATGGTCGATCCTCGGGAAGATCCCAGGGGACAGTGTATGTCAGGCCAATGGTGCCTACCACAGCCCCGGTTCAGCGCTGCCAGTGGCTCGCGCCGGGCTGGCCCAGGTAGCGTTCCAGATAGGCGGCGAAATCCCGGCGGGCGATAGGACGCGCGCCGAAGCTGTGCAGGTGCCGGGTCGGCATCTGGCAGTCGATCAGCACGAAACCCCAGTCACGTAACTGGCCGACCAGGGTGGCGAAGCCGACCTTGGAGGCGTTGTCGGCGCGACTGAACATGGATTCGCCGAAGAAAAGCCTCCCCATGGCCAGACCGTAGAGGCCACCGACCAGTTCCTCTCTCAGCCAGACCTCGACCGAGTGGGCGAGGCCCCGTTCATGCAGGTTCAGGTAGGCGTCGCGCATCGAAGTAGTGATCCAGGTGCCGTCCGCGTAGTCGCGTGGCCCGGCGCAGCCTGAGATGACGGCGGCGAAATCCTGGTTGAACGTCACCCGATAGCGCTGCTGGCGGATCAGCTTGGCCAGGCTGCGGGACAGGTGGAACTCCTCGGGGAACAGCACGGTGCGCGGGTCCGGCGACCACCAGAGCAGGGGCTGGCCCTCTGAGAACCAGGGGAAGCAGCCGTGACGGTAGGCGGCGATCAGGCGTTCCGCGGACAGGTCGCCACCGGCCGCCAGCAGGCCGTCGGGCTCGCGCAGGGCCTTTTCCAGCGGCGGGAAGTCCAGCGAATCTCGCTGCAGCCAGGTCAGCATGGAGTGGGGAGGGCGGGCGTTTGCCGTCCGCCCGGGGGGCTCAGATGTCGAGGTACTTCTCGGCATCCAGCGCGGCCATGCAGCCGGCGCCGGCCGAGGTGATGGCCTGGCGGTAGACATGGTCGGCCACGTCGCCGGCGGCGAACACGCCCTCGATGCTGGTGGCGGTGGCATTGCCTTCGCCGCCGCCCTGGACGATCAGATAGCCGTCGCGCATTTCCAGTTGACCCTTGAACAGGTCGGTGTTCGGCTTGTGGCCGATGGCGATGAACACGCCGGCCAGCTGCAGCTCGCTGGTGCTGCCGTCAAGGGTGCTCTTCAGGCGCACGCCGGTGACGCCGGTGTTGTCGCCCAGCACTTCGTCCAGGGTGTTGTTCCAGTGCAGGCGGATGTTGCCGTTGGCGGCCTTCTCGAACAGCTTGTCCTGCAGGATCTTCTCCGAGCGCAGCTTGTCGCGGCGATGGATCAGGTGCACCTCCTTGGCGATGTTGGACAGGTAGAGGGCTTCCTCGACGGCGGTGTTGCCGCCGCCGACCACGCACACCACCTGGTTGCGGTAGAAGAAACCGTCGCAGGTGGCACAGGCGGAGACGCCCTTGCCGGCGAAGGCCTCCTCGGAGGGCAGGCCGATGTACTGGGCGCTGGCGCCGGTGGCGATGATCAGTGCGTCGCAGGTGTAGGTGCCGCTGTCGCCCTTGAGGGTGAAGGGCTTGCTCTGCAGCTCGGCGGTGTGGATGTGGTCGAAGACGATCTCGGTCTCGAAGCGCTCGGCATGCTCCTGCATGCGCTGCATCAGCGCCGGGCCGGTCAGGCCATGGACGTCACCCGGCCAGTTATCGACCTCGGTAGTGGTGGTCAGCTGGCCGCCGGGCTGGATGCCGGTGATGACTACAGGCTTGAGGTTAGCGCGGGCGGCATAGACGGCGGCGGTGTAGCCGGCCGGGCCGGAGCCCAGGATGATCAGGCGTGAGTGCTTGACTTCGCTCATAAAAAGACCCCATAAGCCTTTGTCACGAAAGAGAATGCATGCTCCAATTGAGCCGCACGTGAGGGATAGCCGGGTATGCTACACCGAAGCAGGATGAGCCGGCAAAACGGCCCGGCGGCCTGGCGCGATACCTGTAAATTTGTACAATGGTCGCTGCTTTGCGTGCCCATCGATCCGTCAGTCGCGCCTTGAGCGCAGGAATGACAGCGTTTTGAAGAATTCCAGTACAGCAGCCCAGGCGCCGGCCTGGCGTCAGCAATTGCAATACCGCCTCAAGGAAGGGGCGCTGATCGCGCTCGGCGCGCTCTGCCTGATTCTCTGGATGGCGTTACTGACCTACAACCAGAACGACCCGGGCTGGAGCCACACCAGCAGCACCCAGCAGGTGCAGAACGCCGCCGGCCGTGCTGGCGCCTGGTTCGCCGACATCCTGTTCATGGCCCTGGGTTATTTCGCCTACCTGTTCCCCCTGCTGCTGGCGGTGAAGACCTGGCAGGTGTTCCGCAACCGTCACCAGCCCTGGCAATGGAGCGGCTGGCTATTCTCCTGGCGGTTGATCGGTCTGGTATTCCTGATCCTGTCCGGTGCCGTGCTGGCCTACATCCACTTCCATTCCGCAGCCGGCATGCCCGCCTCGGCCGGCGGTGCGCTGGGCGAGAGCCTCGGCCAGCTGGCCCTGGGCGCGCTCAACGTGCAGGGCAGCACGTTGCTGTTCCTGGCGCTGTTCCTGTTCGGCCTGACGGTGTTCGCCGACCTGTCCTGGTTCAAGGTGATGGACCTGACCGGCAAGATCACCCTCGACCTGATCGAGCTGGTGCACAGCCTGATCACCCGCTGGTGGGAGGCCCGTCTGCAGCGCAAGCAGCTGGTCGCCCAGTTGCGCGAGGTGGACGAGCGGGTCGCCGAGGTGGCCGCGCCGGTGGTACCGGATCGCCGCGAGCAGGCCAAGGTCAAGGAGCGCCTGATCGAGCGCGAGGAGACCCTGACCAAGCACATGGTCGAGCGCGAGACCCGCACCGCACCGGTCATCGCGCCGCCTCCGCCGCCCAAGGCCGCCGAGCCGAGCAAGCGCGTGCTCAAGGAAAAGCAGGTGCAGCTGTTCGAGGAGGGCAGTGCGCTGGCTGGAACCCTGCCGCCGATTTCCATCCTCGACGTGGCCGAGAAGAAGCAGAAGAGCTTCTCGCCCGAGTCCCTGGAGGCCATGTCGCGCCTGCTGGAGATCAAGCTCAAGGAGTTCGGCGTCGAGGTGGTGGTCGAGTCCGTGCACCCGGGCCCGGTGATTACCCGTTTCGAGATCCAGCCGGGCATCGGCGTCAAGGTCAGCCGCATCTCCAACCTGGCCAAGGACCTGGCACGCTCGCTGGCGGTGATCAGCGTGCGCGTGGTCGAGGTGATCCCGGGCAAGACCACGGTCGGCATCGAGATTCCCAACGAGGACCGGCAGATCGTGCGCTTCTCCGAGGTACTGTCCTCGCCGGAATACGATGACGCCAAGTCGCCGGTGACCCTGGCGCTCGGCCACGACATCGGCGGCAAGCCGGTGATCACCGACCTGGCCAAGATGCCGCACCTGCTGGTGGCCGGTACCACCGGCTCCGGTAAGTCGGTGGGCGTCAATGCCATGATCCTGTCGATCCTGTTCAAGTCCACGCCGGAAGAGGCGCGGATGATCATGATCGACCCGAAGATGCTCGAACTCTCCATCTACGAGGGCATCCCGCACCTGCTGTGCCCGGTGGTGACCGACATGAAGGAGGCCGCCAACGCCCTGCGCTGGTCGGTGGCCGAGATGGAGCGCCGCTACAAGCTGATGGCGGCCATGGGCGTGCGTAATCTGGCCGGTTTCAACCGCAAGGTGAAGGATGCCGAGGAAGCCGGCACGCCGCTGTCCGACCCGCTGTACAAGCGTCAGTCGATGGAAGACGAGGCACCGCTGCTGAAGACCCTGCCGACCATCGTCGTGGTGGTCGACGAATTCGCCGACATGATGATGATCGTCGGCAAGAAGGTCGAAGAACTGATCGCGCGTATCGCGCAGAAGGCGCGGGCCGCCGGCATCCACCTGATCCTCGCCACCCAGCGCCCGTCGGTGGACGTGATCACCGGCCTGATCAAGGCCAACATCCCGACCCGCATGGCCTTCCAGGTATCCAGCAAGATCGACTCGCGCACCATCCTAGACCAGGGTGGCGCCGAGCAGCTGCTGGGCCACGGTGACATGCTCTACCTGCCGCCCGGCACCGGTCTGCCGATCCGCGTGCACGGCGCCTTCGTCTCCGACGACGAGGTGCACCGCGTCGTCGAGGCCTGGAAGCAGCGTGGCGCGCCGGACTACATCGAGGACATCCTGGCCGGCGTCGAAGAGGCCGGCAGCGGCTTCGAGGGCGGCGGCGGTGGTGAAGGCGGCGAGGGCAGCGAGGAAGACCCGCTGTACGACGAGGCCGTCAACTTCGTTCTGGAAAGCCGCCGGGCTTCGATTTCCGCTGTGCAGCGCAAGCTGAAGATCGGCTACAACCGCGCCGCGCGGATGATCGAGGCCATGGAAATGGCCGGCGTGGTCACGCCGATGAACACCAATGGCTCGCGCGAGGTCATAGCGCCGGGACCTTCCCGAGACTGACGAAGAGGATTTCCATGCGCCTGATCCGCATGCTGCTGCTGGCCGCGCTGGCCTGCAGCCCCGTTCTAGCCCATGCCGACGACGAGGCCGCGGTCAAGCGCCTGACCGGCCTGCTCGACCGCGCCCAGACCCTGACCGGGCGCTTCTCCCAGCTGACCCTGGATGGCTCCGGCACCCAGCTGCAGGAGACCTCCGGCCAGCTGGCGCTGCAGCGTCCGGGCCTGTTCCGCTGGCACACCGACGCGCCGCAGGAGCAGCTGCTGGTGTCCAACGGCCAGAAGGTCTGGCTGTACGACCCGGACCTGATGCAGGTGACCATCCAGACCCTCGACCAGCGCTTGACCCACACTCCGGCGCTGCTGTTGTCCGGTGACGTGTCGAAGATCCGCGAGAACTTCGATATCACCTTCAAGGAAGGTGGCGACGTGGTCGACTTCATCCTCAAGCCCAAGGCCAAGGACACGCTGTTCGACAACCTGCGCCTGTCCTTCCGCAAGGGCGTGATCAACGACATGCAGCTGATCGACAGCATCGGCCAGCGCACCAACATCCTGTTTCTCGGCATCAAGATGAACGAGAAGCTGGATGCCGCCCAGTTCGACTTCCAGGTGCCGGAAGGCGCCGACGTCATCCAGGAATAACGAGGCCGCCGCACACCGTGGATCTGTTCCGTTCCGCCCCCGTCGCCCAGCCCCTGGCGGCGCGCCTGCGCGCCACCAGCCTGGACGAGTACGCCGGGCAGGAACATGTGCTGGGCCCGGGCAAGCCGCTGCGCGAGGCGCTGGAGCAGGGCGCCCTGCACTCGATGATCTTCTGGGGCCCGCCCGGGGTCGGCAAGACCACCCTGGCGAGGCTGCTGGCGCAGGTTTCCGACGCGCACTTCGAGACGATCTCGGCGGTGCTGTCCGGGGTGAAGGAAATCCGCCAGGCGGTGGAGATGGCCAAGCAGCAGGCAGCCCAGTACGGGCGCCGCACCATCCTCTTCGTCGACGAGGTGCACCGCTTCAACAAGAGCCAGCAGGACGCCTTCCTGCCCTATGTGGAAGACGGCACGCTGATCTTCATCGGCGCCACCACCGAGAATCCTTCGTTCGAGCTGAACAACGCGCTCCTGTCGCGGGCCCGCGTCTATGTACTCAAGAGCCTGGACGAGGCGGCCATGCGCAAGCTGGTGGCGCGTGCCCTGGGCGAGGAGAAGGGCCTGGGCAAGCACAACCTGAGCCTGCCCGAGGAGAGCTTCCAGATTCTCCTGGCCGCCGCCGACGGTGACGGCCGGCGCCTGCTCAACCTGCTGGAGAACGCCGCCGACCTGGTGGAGGATGGCGGCTCGATCGGCATCGAGCTGCTGCAGAACCTGCTGGGCGACAGTCGCCGTCGCTTCGACAAGGGCGGCGAAGCCTTCTACGACCAGATTTCCGCGCTGCACAAGTCGGTGCGCGGCTCCAACCCGGACGCCGCGCTGTACTGGTACGCGCGCATGCTCGACGGCGGTTGCGACCCGCTGTACCTGGCCCGGCGCGTGGTGCGCATGGCCAGCGAGGACATCGGCAACGCCGACCCGCGCGCCCTGACCCTGTGCCTCAACGCCTGGGACGTGCAGGAGCGTCTGGGCAGCCCCGAGGGTGAGCTGGCGGTGGCCCAGGCCATCGTCTACCTGGCCTGCGCGCCGAAGAGCAACGCGGTGTACATGGGTTTCAAGGCGGCCATGCGCGACGCCGCCGAGCACGGTTCGCTGGAGGTGCCGCTGCACCTGCGCAACGCGCCGACCAAGCTGATGAAGCAGCTCGGCTACGGCGACGAGTACCGCTACGCCCACGACGAGCCGGATGCCTACGCCGCCGGCGAGGATTACTTCCCCGAGGAGCTGGAGCCGCGCCGCTACTACGAGCCGGTGCCGCGTGGCCTCGAGCTGAAGATTCGCGACAAGCTGAACCATCTGGCCGCGCTCGACGCCGCCAGTCCCCGCAGGAGACGCCCCTGATGCTCAACGTGGTGATCGCCGTCGCTATCGGCGGCATGGCCGGAACCCTGCTGCGCTTCGCCACCGGCAACTGGGTGTCGGCGCACTGGCCGCAGCACTTCTACGGCGCTACTCTGGCGGTCAACCTGATCGGTTGCCTGCTGATCGGCTTCCTCTACGGCCTGTTCCTCCTGCGCCCGGAAGTGCCGCTGGAGCTGCGCGCGGGGCTGATCGTCGGTTTCCTCGGCGGGTTGACCACCTTTTCCTCCTTTTCCATGGATACGCTGCGCCTGCTGGAAAGCGGCCAGCTGCCGCTGGCCATCGGCTATGCGGGGCTCAGTGTGGTGGGCGGCCTGCTCGCCACCTGGGCCGGCCTGACATTAACCAAGCTCTGAACGAGAACCTCCCATGCTCGACTCCAAACTGGTCCGTACCCAACTGCAGGATATCGCGGACCGCCTGGCAACCCGTGGCTTCCAACTGGACGTGGCGCGCTTCGAGGCGCTCGAGTCCCAGCGCAAGTCGGTGCAGACCCGCACCGAACAGCTGCAGGCCGAGCGCAACGCCCGCTCCAAGTCCATCGGCCAGGCCAAGGCGCGTGGCGAGGACATCGCTCCGCTGCTGGCGGAAGTCGACAAGATGGGTAGCGATCTGGAAGAGGGCAAGCGTGAGCTGGACGCTATCCAGAGCGAGCTGGACGATCTGCTGCTGAACATCCCCAATCTGCCGCACGAATCCGTGCCGGTCGGCGCCGACGAAGACGGCAACGTCGAGGTGGCGCGCTGGGGCACGCCACGCAGCTTCGACTTCGAGATCAAGGACCACGTCGCCCTCGGCGAACAGCACGGCTGGCTGGACTTCGAGACCGCCGCCAAGCTGTCCGGCGCGCGCTTCGCCCTGCTGCGCGGCCCCATCGCCCGCCTGCACCGCGCCCTGGCCCAGTTCATGATCAACCTGCACACCGGCGAGCACGGCTACGAGGAGGCCTACACCCCGTACCTGGTGCAGGCCCCGGCCCTGCAAGGCACCGGCCAACTGCCGAAGTTCGAGGAAGACCTGTTCAAGATCGCTCGCGAAGGCGAGGCGGACTTCTACCTGATCCCGACCGCCGAGGTGTCGCTGACCAACATCGTCGCCGGCGAAATCCTCGACGCCAAGCAGCTGCCGCTGAAGTTCGTCGCCCACACCCCCTGCTTCCGCAGCGAGGCGGGCGCCTCCGGTCGCGACACCCGCGGCATGATCCGCCAGCACCAGTTCGACAAGGTCGAGATGGTGCAGATCGTCGAGCCGGGCAAGTCCTTCGAGGCGCTGGAGAGCATGACCTCCAACGCCGAGCGTGTGTTGCAGCTGCTCGAACTGCCGTACCGCAAGCTGGCTCTGTGCACCGGCGACATGGGCTTCTCCGCGGTGAAGACCTACGACCTGGAGGTCTGGGTGCCGAGCCAGGACAAGTACCGCGAGATTTCCTCCTGCTCCAACTGCGGCGACTTCCAGGCCCGCCGCATGCAGGCGCGCTACCGCAACCCGGAAACCGGCAAGCCCGAACTGCTGCACACCCTCAACGGCTCCGGCCTGGCAGTGGGTCGCACCCTGGTGGCGGTGCTGGAGAACTACCAGCAGGCCGACGGCAGCATCCGCGTACCGGACGTGCTGAAGCCCTATATGGGCGGCATCGAAGTTATCGGCTGAGCCGATGACGGATGCACAATAGCGGGGTGGCGACGGCCACCCCGTTTTTTTACCTCTGGTGAGGCCGAGTGATGGATTTCCTTCCGCTGTTCCACAAACTTCAGGGCCGCCCGGTGCTGGTCGTCGGCGGCGGCGAGGTGGCGCTGCGCAAGGCACGCCTGCTGAGCGACGCCGGCGGCCAGCTGCGCGTGGTGGCGCCCGAGATTCGCGGCGACCTTCGCGAGCTGACCGGGGAGGAGGGCGTGTTCCTGCGCGGCTACGAGTCGGCAGACCTGCAGGGGGTGGCCCTGGTGATCGCCGCCACCGACGACGAGCCGCTCAACGCACGTATCTCCCACGAGGCCCAGGCGCTGGGCATCCCGGTCAACGTGGTGGACGCGCCGGCGCTGTGCAGCGTGATCTTCCCGGCCATCGTCGACCGCTCGCCACTGGTGGTGGCGGTGACCAGCGGCGGCGATGCGCCGGTGCTGGCGCGGCTGATCCGCGCCAAGATAGAAACCTGGATTCCCGCCACCTACGGCCAGTTGGCCGGCCTGGCGAAGCAGTTCCGCGAGCGGGTCAAGCAGCTGTTCCCCGACGTGCAGCAGCGTCGGGTATTCTGGGAAGACGTGTTCCAGGGCCAGATCGCCGAGAGCGTGTTCGCCGGCAAGCTGGGCGAGGGCAAGCGCCTCCTCGAAGCGAAGATCGCCGGCGCCGCCCCGCGCGCCCTGGGCGAGGTCTATCTGGTCGGCGCCGGCCCGGGCGACCCCGACCTGCTGACCTTCCGCGCCCTGCGCCTGATGCAGCAGGCCGACGTGGTGCTCTACGACCGCCTGGTGGCGCCGGCCATCATCGAGCTGTGCCGGCGCGATGCCGAGCGCATCTACGTGGGCAAGCGCCGTTCCGAGCATGCAGTGCCCCAGGACGAGATCAACCAACTGCTGGTGGACCTGGCCAAGCAGGGCAAGCGGGTGCTGCGCCTGAAGGGCGGCGACCCGTTCATCTTCGGTCGCGGCGGCGAGGAGATCGAACAACTGGCCGCCGAAGGCATCCAGTTCCAGGTGGTGCCGGGCATCACCGCCGCCTCCGGTTGCGCGGCCTATGCCGGCATTCCGCTGACCCACCGCGACCATGCCCAGTCGGTGCGCTTCGTCACCGGTCACCTCAAGGACGGCAGCTCCGACCTGCCCTGGGCCGACCTGGTGGCGCCGGGACAGACCCTGGTGTTCTACATGGGCCTGGTCGGCCTGCCGACCATCTGCCAGGAGCTGATCGCCCATGGCCGTGCTGCCGACACGCCGGCTGCCCTGGTGCAGCAGGGCACCACGCAGAACCAGCGGGTGTTCATCGGTACCCTGGCCAATCTGCCGCAACTGGTGGCCGAGCACGAAGTGCACGCGCCGACCCTGGTGATCGTCGGCGAGGTGGTGACCCTGCGCGACAAGCTGGCCTGGTTTGATCAGGCCAAGTAATGCGTCAGCGTGCCTGGCGGGCGATGCCGCGTCCCGTCAGGTGCTCGCGGCCGTGGGGCAGGTCGAAGCGCTGCTCCGGCCCCAGCGGCACGATGCCGGTCGGGTTGATGGTCTGGTGACTGCCGTAGTAGTGGTGCTTGATGTGCTGGAAGTCCACGGTGCTTGCCACGCTCGGCAGCTGGTACAGCTCGCGTAGCCAGCCGGACAGGTTCGGATAATCCGCCAGGCGCCGTCGGTTGCACTTGAAGTGGCCGTGGTACACCGCGTCGAAGCGGATCGCTGTGGTAAACAGGCGGATGTCGGCCTCGGTCAGGTGTTCGCCGGTCAGATAGCGGCGCTTCTCTAGCAGGGCTTCCAGCCGATCCAGTTCGTCGAACAGCGTGCTGAAGGCTTCCTCGTAGGCTTCCTGGGTGGTGGCGAAACCGGCGCGATAGACGCCGTTGTTTACCGCCGGGTAGATGCGCGCGTTGAGGGCGTCGATCTCCTCGCGCAGCGGCGCGGGGTAGAGGTCCAGATCGTTGCCGGTGAGTCCGTCGAAGGCCGAGTTGAACATGCGGATGATCTCCGCCGACTCGTTGCTGACGATGCATTGCCGCTGCTTGTCCCACAGCGTCGGCACAGTAACCCGGCCGGTGTAGCGCGGGTCGTCGCGGGTGTAGCGCTGGTGGAGGAACTGCAGGCCTTCCAGGGCGTCGCCCGTGGAACCGGTCGCGGTGTCGAAGGTCCAGCCGTGCTCGCGCATCAGCCAGCTGACCACGGAGACGTCGATCAGCCCGTCCAGGCCCTTGAGCTGGTGGTAGATCAGGGTGCGATGGGCCCAGGGGCAGGCCAGTGAGACATACAGGTGATAACGGCCGGCCTCGGCGCGGAAGCCGCCTTCGCCGCTCGGCCCGGGCGAGCCGTCGGCGGTGATCCAGTTGCGGCGCTGGGCGTCCTCGCGCTGGAAACGGCCGTCCTTGCCGGTGTCGTACCACTGGTCGTGCCAGCGGCCTTCGATGAGCTGTCCCATGACGGGCTCCCTTCGTGAGTGAACAGGGGGCCAGTCTATGGATTCGCGCTCATCGGATAAGTGCAAAAACAGGGTCGGAACTATCGATGGAATCGATCAGCGGCGCGCATCCCAACGCGTGCGGGCCTCGGCGAAGGTCGCCTCGCGGTCGTGGCCCAGCGCACGCAGGGCCAGCGCCAGTGTCCCCAGCACCGCCAGTTCGCCGTAGGCGTCGTGCTCCTTGCCGCGCCAGAAGGCCAGCAGCCGTTCCGGCTCCAGGCGCTCCGGCTTGACGTGGCGCTGGGCGGAGAGGGCGGGCCATTCCTCGTCCCAGTCGACGCCGCCCTCGGTGCCGTACAGGTGGCACGTACCGTCCGGGTTGACCTCGATCTCGCCGCCTTCGCCCTTGATCACCACGGCCCGGTCGCCCAGCAATCGGCTGGCCTCGCGGTGCACCGCCTGGTAGCCGGGGTGGAAGATGCTCTGCAGGCCGACCTTTGCGCCCAGCGGGTTGAGGATGCGTGCCAGCGAGTGGATGGGCGAGCGTAGGCCCAGGGTGTTGCGCAGGTCGATCATCCGCTGCAGTTGCGGCGCCCAGGCGCCCAGCGGGAGGAAGGCCAGGTTGTGGTGCTCCAGCGCCGCGCCGGCTTCGTCCCAGTTGCCGCACAGGGGAATGTCCAGCGTCTGCAGCAGCTGTTCGGTGTACAGGCGCCCTGCGGTGTGGGCGCCGCCGCCATGGACCAGCACGCGCACGCCGCTACTTGCCAGCGCCTTGATCGCCAGCAGGTACCAGGGCAGGTGACGTTTCTTGCCGGCATAGGTCGGCCAGTCGATGTCCACGGCGATCCTCGGCGCATCCAGGCGCTCGCGGATGGCCTCGGTGAAGCCGGCCAGCTCCTCGGCGCTTTCCTCCTTGTGCCGCAGCAGCATGAGGAAGGCGCCCAGTTGGGTGTCCTCGACCTTGCCGTCCAGCAGCATGCCCATGGCCTCGCGCGCTTCCTCGCGGGTCAGGCCGCGCGCGCCGCGCTTGCCCTTGCCGAGGATGCGGACGAACTGGGCGAAGGGGTGTTCCGGTGGGGTGACGAGGTTCATGGCGAGGCGTTCACAGGCAGTTCGTGGGTTTCGGCAGGCCCGCCAGCTTGGCCGCCAGCTTGGCCGGCGTGCCCTTGAACAGGCGGTTGAGGTGCTGGCTGTTGCCTTTTTCCGGCCCGAGCCTGAGGGCCGCGTACTTGACCAGCGGCCGGGTGGCCGGCGACAGCTGGAATTCGGTGTAGAAGGCGCGCAGCAACTCGATGATCTCCCAGTGCTCGGCGGTCAGCTGCATGTCTTCACGTGCGGCCAGCGCCTCGGCCGTGGCGGGCGACCAGTCGGCCAGCTCGACCAGAAAGCCGTCCTTGTCCAGCGCGATCTCGCGGCCGTCGATTTGCAGGGTGTTCATAGCCAGCTGTTGACCTTGGCGTACCGGCCGCACAGCTCGACGAAGGCGGGGTAGTCGATGGCCTGGGTCCGCGACGGAGCGACCAGCGCGCGGGCCTGCAGGTCTTCTTCCAGGGCATAGAGGGCGATGCCCGCGGGCATCAGCTCCAGCGCCTGCAATTGGGCTGTGCCGGGTTGCAGGGCATAGACGGCGTCGCCGGTCAGCAGCAGGCCGTCGTCGGGGCCGAGCAGGCGCAGGCAACTGGTCAGGCGACTGTCGCTGAAGGGCGAATGGGAGAGCAGTTGCAGCGTGGCCATCAGATTGTCACCACCTGGTCGAAACGATCGAGCAACTGGCCGAGTTCGCCATCGTCCAGACGCCTGGCCGGCAGTATCAGGGAGGCATCGGTCAGGCCACGCTCGGCCAGGCTGCGGCTGGCAACGAACAGCTCGTCCACGCCGAACATGGGCAGGGCCTGCAGGTTGGCGCCCAGGTCCTTCTGCTGCACGGCGCCGGGCTGCTGGCCGGCGACCAGCTGGAACACGCCATCGTCGAGAAACAGCAGGCCCAGCGGCAGGTCGAAGGCGCCACCGGCCAGGGCGATGTCCAGCGCCTCGCGGGCGGCGGGGCCGGCCCAGGGCGCTTGGCGGCTGACGATCAGCATGGATTTGCCCATCACTGGCCTCCGAAGCAGACCAGACGGTCTGCCATCTGCGCGGCCTCGTGGAACTGGCCGAGGCCGGACAGTTCCCACGGCGTTTCAAGATTGGCGGCCGGCCGGCCGTAGCGTTGCGCTTCCTCGGCGTTCAGCACACCACGACGCAGGGCAGCGGCGATGCAGACGACGGCGTCGAGCTGGCGCTGCTGCACGAAGTCGCGCCATTCGCCAGCGAGATCGGCTTCGTCCTGCGGGCTGACCGCGTTGGCGGACGCGCTGTGCACGCCGTCCTGATAGAAGAACAGGCGGACGATCTCATGGCCGCCATCGAGCACCGCCTGGGCGAAGCGCAGGGCGCGGCGCGAGGAGGGCGCGTGGCCGGGGGCGAACAGGGCGATGGCGAACTTCATGGCATGTCCGGGCTGCTGGGTGCCGTCATGATAAACGCCGAGGCATGAAAAAGCCCGCCGAAGCGGGCTCTCTCGATGGTGCGGTGGATCAGTCGTCGCTGCCCATGATGCCGAAGATCTGCAGCAGGCTGACGAACAGGTTGTAGATCGACACGTACAGGCTGATGGTGGCCATCACGTAGTTGCGCTCGCCGCCGTGGATGATCGCGCTGGTCTGGAACAGGATGCAGGCCGAGGCGAACAGCACGAAGCCAGCGCTGATGGCCAGCTGCAGGCCGCTGATCTGGAAGAAGAAGCCGGCGACCATGGCGCCCAGCAGCACAAAGAAGCCTGCGGTGATGAAGCCGCCGAGGAAGCTCATGTCCTTGCGGGTGGTCAGCACGTAGGCGGACAGGCCGAAGAACACCAGGGCGGTCATGCCCAGGGCGCTGGCGATCAGTTCGCCACCGTTGGCCATGCCCAGGTACATGTTGAGGATTGGGCCGAGGACGTAGCCCATGAAGCCGGTGAGGGCGAAGGTGCTGACCAGGCCCCAGCCGCTGTTGCGCAGCTTGGCGGTGAGGAAGAACAGGCCGTAGAAGCCGACCAGGGTGATGATGAAGCCGGGATGCGGCAGGTTCAGTTGGGCGCTGAAGAAGGCACAGAGCGCGCTGAACACCAGGGTCATGGCCAGCAGGCCGTAGGTGTTGCGCAGGACCTTGCTGGTTTCCAGCTGGTCCGCCTGCGCGTGGGCGAGTGCGTAGTCTTGTTCGTGCATGGCGTCCCTCCTGAGGGCGTGAAAACGGTTCCGTGACAGAGTCTTGCCGATCATATCAGAGCCCGTGAGGCTGCCAATTGCGAGAGTTTGACAGTGTGTTGCGTTCGGGTAGTATGGCGGCCCGTGAAACGGAAGTGTGGCCGAGTGGTTTAAGGCAGCGGTCTTGAAAACCGCCGGGTGTAACAGCCCCCAGAGTTCGAATCTCTGCGCTTCCGCCATCCCTTTCAACGAAACCAGGCGCTTTTCTCTGGCTTCGTCCCGCATGAAACCCCCACGACTAAGCGCGTGTCGGGTTGCTCAACGCCTTAATCGATCTGATTTCCACCTGCTCCGTCCGCCGTTGCCTGGCGCCGATATTCGCCGGGCGTCTGTGCCGTCATCTCCCGGAACCAGCGGCTGAAAGAGGCCGCCTCCTTGAAGTTGAGGCGCCGGCTGATGATGTCCAGGGTCAGTCCGTTGTCCTGCAGCAGGTTCTTCGCCAACTCGATGCGGATGTCGTCCACCAGCTCTCGGTAGCTGCTGCCCGCCTGCTGCAGTTGCCGGTGCAGGTGGCGGCTGCTGATACCCAGTTCCTCGGCCAGGTAATCACGGGAAATCTTGCCCTCCATCAGCAGGACGCGCAGGCGCGAGCGTATCTGGCTGATCAGCGATGGCGCGCTGTCGCGCTCGCTGAGCAGCAGGTGCGCGTGGCGCTCCAGGGTTTCCTGCAGGCCGGGGTTGGGGCTGCGTAGGCGCAGTGTCATGACGGTCGCCGGCACGACCAGTGCCGACTCGGCCTGATCGAAATGGACGGGGCAGGTGAAGATGGATTCGTACTCCTTCAGGAGGTTCGAGTCCTCCGGAGCGGAGTGGCGGAAGTGCACGCGCAGCAGCACGTCTTCCTTCTTCTCCCGGATCGAGCGGATATGGCGCAACCACTGCCCGATCAGGAATTCGCTGGCATGCCTCTTGAAGAGCGGGTCGCGGACATTGCAGTCCCAGCAGCAGAGCACCACGCCGGGCGCCTGGCGCAGGGAGGTGGAGCCCATGTCGCTCACCAGCCGTTCATAGCGGGCCTTGGCGGCGAAGACTTCCTGCAGGGTGGCGCAGGTCTGGTTGAGGTAGCCCAGCACGCCGAATGCGGCGTCGCGCTCCGACTGGGAGGCGTGCAGGCCCATGAGCGGGTCGGGGAAGAGCACCAGGGCCTGGCGCAGCATGGCTACCAGCACGTGAATCGGCACCCAACCGTTGGGATCGGCGAGAAGGCTGTCCAGGTCCAGGCCGAGCACTTGGCCGATGGACTCCGCGTCGATGCCTCGCGGGCGGAGGGTCTCCAGCACGTCGAGCAGGATGCTGGCCAGGAAATAGCCTTCGGTTTCGGCCTCGTCGGCCGCGTCCTTCGCGGGGGGCGTCCTTTGCATGGTGTCCTTCCTCGACTCCAGCGGCCTGGTGGCTGTCTTGTTATGAGTCCCTTTGTATAGCGGCGGTCCGGCGAGCGCAACGCCGGGGCTGGCGGACGGCTGCGGTCGCACCCCATGTCCCAGCTCGACAGGACAAATGTCCGCTTTCCTCATTTTCCCGTAATGCGGCTTCCGTGAAGCTGGGCGGGGCCTGCGGGCCTATGACAAGAAACTGCCAATGGGACGTCCCGTCCCGCTGACCGGTGACCCCAAGAACAAGCATAACGAGGTCTCTCATGAAGATGCTGACTGCTCCCCTGCTGCTGGCCGCCGCCGCGTTGGCCGCGGCTCCCGTATACGCCGCTTCCGATTACGCCAGGACCAAGTACCCCATCGTGTTCTCCCACGGCCTCTTCGGCTTCGGCGAGATAGGCCCGGTGAACTACTGGCATGGCATTCCCTCCGATCTCCAGGCCAATGGCGCCAAGGTCTTCGTTACCGCCCAGACCACCGCCGGCAGCAGCGAGCTGCGCGGCGAGCAGCTGCTGGCCCAGATCAAGGAAATCCAGGCCATCACCGGCGCGAGCAAGGTCAACCTGATCGGCCACAGCCATGGCGGCCAGAGTGTGCGCTATGTGGCCGGCGTGGCTCCGGAGCGCGTGGCCTCGGTAACGGCGGTCAGCACCGCCAACAAGGGCAGCCCCGTGGCCGATGTCGTCGAGGGCATCGCCGAGTTCGTCGGGCCGGGCGGCGCGAGCGTCATCGCCGGGGCGGTCAACGCCATCGCCTGGCTGATCGACATGGGGGACGGCACGGCCGGCCCGCAGGACTCTCTGGCGGCGATGAACTCCCTGACCACAACCGGCGCAGCGGCCTTCAACCGGACCTTCCCGGCTGGCGTCCCGACCACGGCCTGCGGTTCGGGAGACGCGGTGTCCAACGGTGTCCGCTACTACTCCTGGAGCGGCACCAGCCATCTGACCAGCGTCGTGGACCCCAGCGACTGGTCCATGGCCCTGCTCGGCGTGCTGGTCCCCGGCCCCAATGATGGCTTGGTGCCGCAGTGCTCCAGCCACCTGGGCACGGTGATCCGCGATAACTACAAGATGAACCATCTCGACGCGGTGAACCAGGTGCTGGGCCTGGTCAGCATCTTCGAGACCAATCCCAAGACTACCTATCGTCAGCATGCCAACCGCCTGAAGCTGGCCGGCCTTTGACAAGGATCGACGCGACAGGCCGTACACCGAGGGCCGGGCGAGCGGCCCTCGGTTCCACTTCTGCGGTGGCAGGTACCGGAGCTCGTATGAGAAACATGACGTTGATGGTCCTGGCCTACTGCCTGCTGGTGGCGGCGGTGGCCGGACTGCCCTGGTGGCTTTACGAACAGAGCGATGCCACGGAGCCGCCTGAGCTGGCGTCGCCGCCGGCCTCCGAGGCGGCAGCGACGACGCTGACGGCGAGCAGGTCGGCGCCGGCTGTCGCCACCGGCCTGGAGGAGCTGCCGAAATCGCTGGCCGGCACCGAGGTGAGCTGCGCAGTGGAAACCACCGCCGATGGCCATCTCCTGATCAGCATCGGTCTTCGTTATTGCTTCGACTATTTCCTGTCGGCGGTGGGAGAGGAAAGCCTCCAGTCGCTGACAGCACGTATTCGCGCGCAGTTGCGCCATCGCCTGCGAGAGCCGGCTCTGGGAGAGGCGGAGCAGGTGCTGGATGGGTATCTGGCTTATCTGCTGGGCGTGGCCGATATCGAGAGGCGTCTGGTAGCGCCGCAACCTGGGCGGATCGACCTGGA
The DNA here is from genome assembly GCF_029837675.1 of Pseudomonas sp. GD04015. Taxonomy (NCBI): domain Bacteria; kingdom Pseudomonadati; phylum Pseudomonadota; class Gammaproteobacteria; order Pseudomonadales; family Pseudomonadaceae; genus Pseudomonas; species Pseudomonas sp. GD04015. Next base: position 26,033 of record NZ_JAOEEE010000050.1, read on the forward strand.
GAGCATCCGCCAGCAGCGGGAGCAGATCCTGGCTCTGCGCGCGCAGCATCTTTCGCCGGAGGTGATTACGGTTTTCTTCGGTGACGACGATGCCTACGACGGCTATGCGCTGGCGCGTCTGGAGCTGATGCAGGGCAAGGGCCTCTCGCCCCAGGAACGGGCCCGGCAACTGGCGGAACTGGAACAGCAGCTGCCGGAAGCCATCAGGGCCTCGCTCGAAGTCACCAACCGCTATCTGGATCTGCGGACACTGACGGACGACTGGCAGCAGCGCTCAGGTTCGGCGGAGGAGTTGCGCCAGATTCGCACGAGCCTGGTGGGCGAGGAGGCCACCGCACGGCTCGAAGCGCTGGACCAGGAGAATGCGGCCTGGGATGAGCGCATGAGCGCCTGGTACGAGCAGCGCTCTGCGCTACTGAGCAACGTCGGTCTCAGCCAGGGGGATCGCGAACGGCAGTTGGACGAGCTGCGCAAGCGCCGCTTCGGCAACGAGGCCGAGCGGCGGCGCGTGGAGGCGCTGGAGCGTATCCATGACCGAGCCTCGCGGCTCGCCATGTAGGGAACGGGCGCCCGCTGCGTTTGGGCAGGGGGGCCTGGTCATGCGGCTCACATAAGGAATGATCGGGCGCGATCAGTTGCTGGTGAACTCAGCCCTGTAGGAGCGGACTTGTCCGCGAAGAGGGCTACAACAAAACTTCGCGGCCAAGGCCGCTCCCACAGAGGCAGCCCACGGCGCTCGGTTGGGGTTATGGGCCGATCTGCCGCACACCATGAAAAGCGCCTGTACGGCCCGATAAGCACTTGTAGGAGCGGACTTGTCCGCGAACAGGGCTGACAATAAAGCTTCGCGGCCAAGGCCGCTCCTACAACGGTGCATATGAGGGATGTTGCGCGTACAGGTTGCGGGTCGGATCAATCGGGGCTGGAGGCTTACCTCGGCTGGATATCGCCAGCCTGCCATCTGCTCTCACTGTCGCTGATGGCCTGAGCGATGTCGCTGAGCTGATAGGAGGGCAGTTCTTTCGGCAGCGGGTCGAGCCCGACGCTGGCGAACAGCTGGCCGTAGCTGTTGCGCAGCTCGGCGTAGGCCAGGTCGCGGCGCAGGTCCGCCTGCAGGGTGTTGAGCTCGGCCTGGATCAGCTCCAGCTCGCCAATACTCTGGGCCTTGTGGCGGTTGCGCAACTGCCCGGCGATCTCGCCGTCCAGCGCCGCCAGCTGCTGGCTGGTCTGGAACTGGCGCTGGGATTCGCGGAAGTTGGCGTTGGCCACGTACAGCTGGGCCAGCACCGCCATGGACATGGCCTGGCGGCGGGCGTCGGCGACCTGCTGGCCGGCCTTGGCCACGTCGATGGCGGCGGGCGCGGAGAGCACGTTGAACAGGTTCCAGGTGACCTTCACGCCATAGTCGGCCCAGCTCTGGTTGACCAGGAAGCTGTTGCTGTCGTAGTGGCCGCCGGCGGAGAACTCCAGGCCGGGCAGCAGGCGCAGCATGGCCTTGCGGGTCTCGGCGGCGCTGATCCGGGTCTGGTAGTCCTGCTCGCGCAGCTCGGGGCGGTTGGCCAGGGCCAGCTGCTCCAGCTGGGCCAGCTCGACCTTCAGCTCCGGCACCGGGTAGGCGCCGCTCTCGGCCAGGCTGAACGAGGTGCCCGGGGCCAGGTTGATCAGCGTGGCCAGCTCGGTCTTGGCCAGCGACAGCGCACGGCGCTGCTGCTCCAGCTGGCGGGTGGCCTCGATCAGGGCGCGCTGGTAGCTGAGGGTCTGGACCTGGTCGCCGATGCGCTCGCGGGTCATCCGCTGGCTGTCGTCGCGGGCGCGGTCGACGCGGGCCATCAGCTCGTCGATCTGCTTGAGCAGGCGCTCGGCCGCCACCGCGCGCCAGTAGGCGGAGCGCACGTCCTGGATGATGGTGTGGACGACCTTGCGCCGGCGCTCCTGGACGATCAGACGCTGGTCGGCCGCCTGCTTGGCGCTGACGTAGGCGACACCGAAGTCGAGCACGTTCCAGACCATGGTCAGGTCGGCTACGCCGCGGTCGCGGTCCTGGGAGGTGGAGGGTTCCAGGGACTGGGTGCCGGTGTCGACGCTCTGGCTGCTGGAGGCGCTGACGTTGTTGCGCCCGGCATAGCCGGCGGACAGCGCCATGCGCGGCAGCATGTCGAAGGTGGCGAGATCAACCTGGCGCTGGGCCACGGCTTCCTCCATCACCTTCAGGCGCGCCTCGAGGTTGTACTTGACCGCGCGGGCCATGGCCGTGTGCAGGGTCAGCGGCCCGCTGAGCGGTTCCTGGTCCTTGAACATGCTCTGCAGGTCGGCACGGGCGCGCTGCTCGCTCTCGCCGATCTCGATCGGCTTGCTGGTGACCGCGCAACCGCTGATGGCCAGCGCCAGCAGGCTGACGCCGAATAGTGTGTAGCTCTTGTTCATCCGTGGAGCGCCCCCTGGCGATGGTTCTTATGTGTGTTGTTAGGCATGTTCATGGTTGTGTCAGGCCTTGGGCCCTTCGGCGTGGATCTGGCCCAGCGCCAGGGCCAGCTCGTGCAGCTGGCGGCGCTCGCCTTCGTGCAGGTCGTGCA
>NZ_JAOEEE010000051.1:0-26723 GCF_029837675.1 Pseudomonas sp. GD04015
GCCGTCGGCGCGCCGGGCCTGAAGGCGATCATCACCTACCTGTCGGGCGACAACATCGACGCCGCCAGCGGCGACCGCCGCGAGTGGGAGCGTGACTTCCGCCTCGACTACACCCTGCAGGACGGCGCCCTCAAGGGCCTCGGCTTCTCCTGGCGCAACGCCTCCCTGCGTGGCAACACCAGCGCCAACGACCAGGACGAGAACCGCCTGATCGTCAGCTACACCCTGCCGATCCTCTAAGGAGCACCACCATGAAACCTCATGTTTCCCAGGCCCTGCTGGGCCTGTTCGCCGGCCTGATCCTGGCCGGCAACGCGCTGGCCGAGGACGTCCAGGTCGCCGTCGCCGCCAACTTCACCGCGCCGCTGCAGACCATCGCCGCCGACTTCGAGAAGGCCACCGGGCACAAGGTGGTCGCGTCCTACGGGGCGACCGGCCAGTTCTACGCACAGATCAAGAACGGCGCGCCCTTCGAGGTGTTCCTCGCCGCCGACGACACCACCCCGGCCAAGCTGGAGAGCGAAGGCGAAAGCGTGCCCGGCTCGCGCCTCACCTACGCCATCGGTGCCCTGACCCTGTGGTCGGCCCAGGAAGGCTACGTCGACGACCAGGGCGAAGTGCTCAAGAGCGACCGCTTCCGCCACCTGGCCATCGCCAACCCGAAGACAGCGCCCTACGGCCTGGCCGCCACCCAGGTACTGGACAAGCTGGGCCTGCGCCAGGCCGTGGCGCCGAAGCTGGTCGAGGGACAGAACATCACCCAGGCCCTGCAGTTCGTCTCCAGCGGCAACGCCGAGCTGGGCTTCGTCGCCCTGTCCCAGGTGTACAAGGACGGCAAGATCACCAGCGGCTCGGCCTGGCTGGTGCCGGCCGAACTGCACGAGCCGATCCGCCAGGACGCGCTGATCCTCAGCAAGGGCAAGGACAACCCGGCGGCCAAGGCCCTCGTGGACTACCTGAAGGGCGAACAGGCCGCCGCCGTGATCCGCTCCTACGGCTACCAGCTGTAGCCGGCGGCGAACGGGCCTTGTAGGGTTCGCCCAGGCCGTAGGGCGGGTGAAAACCGCGTGATCGACGACGCGGGCTGCACCCGCCCTGCCCACTGTCCAGACCAAGGGAATACCCCGCAATGCCCCTGACCAGCGCCGACTTCTCCGCGATCTGGCTGACCCTGCAGCTGGCGACGCTGACCACGGTGCTGCTGCTGTTGATCGGCACGCCCATCGCCTGGTGGCTGGCACGCACCCGTTCGCGGTTGAAGGGCCCGGTCGCCGCCGTGGTCGCCCTGCCCCTGGTGCTGCCGCCGACGGTGATCGGCTTCTACCTGCTGGTGACCATGGGCCCGCACGGCTTCATCGGCCAGTTCACCCAGAGCCTGGGGCTCGGCATCCTGCCCTTCAGCTTCGCCGGCCTGGTGGTCGGCTCGATCTTCTATTCCATGCCCTTCGTCATCCAGCCGATCCAGAACGCCTTCGAGGCCATGGGCGAGCGCCCGATGGAGGTGGCCGCCACCCTGCGCGCGGGGCCGTGGGACAGCTTCTTCACCGTCGCCCTGCCACTGGCCCGGCCCGGCTTCCTCACCGCCACCGTTCTCGGCTTCGCCCATACCGTCGGCGAGTTCGGCGTGGTGCTGATGATCGGCGGCAACATCCCGGACAAGACCCGCGTCGTCTCGGTGCAGATCTTCGATCACGTCGAGGCCATGGAGTACGCCCAGGCCCACTGGCTGGCCGCCGGCATGCTGCTGTTCTCCTTCCTGGTCCTGCTGACGCTGCACGTCAAGGGCCGCATCCGGCCGTTGGAGCGCTGACCGTGTCCGATCCCGGAAAAGGCATCCGCGCGCGCTTCCGCGTGCCCTACGGCAACTTCCTGCTGGACCTCGACCTGCAGCTGCCCGGTCGTGGCGTCACCGGCCTGCTCGGCCACTCCGGCTCCGGCAAGACCACCTTCCTGCGCTGCGTCGCCGGCCTGGAGCGGGCGCAGGAAGGCTTTCTCGAAGTCAACGGCGAACCCTGGCAGGACAGCGCGCGAGGCCACTTCCTGCCCACCCACTGGCGGGCGCTGGGCTACGTGTTCCAGGAGGCGAGCCTGTTCGAGCACCTGTCCGTGCGGCGCAACCTCGAATACGGGCTCAAGCGCATTCCCACCCGGGAGCGCAAGGTGGCGCTCGACCAGGCCCTCGAACTGCTCGGCATCGGCCACCTGCTCGACCGCATGCCGGCCAGGCTCTCCGGCGGCGAGCGGCAGCGCGTCGGCATCGCCCGTGCCCTGCTGACCAGCCCCGGCCTGCTGCTGATGGACGAGCCGCTGGCCGCCTTGGACCTCAAGCGCAAGGCCGAGATCCTGCCCTACCTCAAGCGCCTGCACGACGAGCTGGACATCCCGATCCTCTACGTCAGCCATTCGCCGGACGAAGTGGCGCGCCTGGCCGACCACCTGGTCGTGCTGGAGGAAGGCAAGGCCCTGGCCAGCGGGCCGATCGGCGACATGCTCGCCCGCCTCGACCTGCCCCAGGCCCACGAGGAAGACGCCGGCGTGGTGGTCGAGGGCGAGGTGCGCGGCTACGACGCGGACTACCGCCTGCTCGACCTCGCCCTGGCGCCCGGTGGGCTGCCGCTGCGCATCACCCACCCGGCCGTGCCGGCCGGCAGCCTGCTGCGCATCCGCATCCAGGCCCGCGACGTCAGCCTGAACCTGGAGCGCCCCGCGCACAGCAGCATCCTCAACCTGCTGCCGGTGACCGTGCAGGACCAGCTGGACGCCGACAACGGCGCCCATGTGCTGGTGCGCCTGGACATGCAGGGCACCCCGCTGCTGGCCCGCATCACCCGCTACTCCCGCGACCAGCTCGGCCTGCACCCGGGCCAGCGCCTGTGGGCGCAGATCAAGTCGGTGGCGCTGCTGGCCTAGCATCCGGGCCACGACCGTAGGGCGGGTGAAACCCGCGATAAGCCAGGCTCCCCGCGCGGGTTTCACCCGCCCTACGGCATCGGTTCGGGGCAGAGATGCCACCCCGCGCACCCTTTTGGCGCCCTCCGAGGTCATCGACCGGGGCCATGGGCCCGCGGACACGGACTTCCCGCTCGCTCCGCAAAACTGGCACAGCCTCTGCATCGGTCCCGACGACACCCGCTCGATACAGGCGGGTGGCCCGATCGATCAACGGCGATCGAGTGGCCGAGGCCACGGGCGCAGAACAGGCAAGGGCGCCTGAAACCGCGAGGTTTCAGGCGCCTTTTTTTGTCCCCGGAAAACCGCTCCCAGCACGAGAGAGAACAGCATGTCCTACCTGATCCCCGCCGAGTTCGTCACCAAGATGGTCGACGCCGGTGAATCGAAGATCTTCATGTCCACCCGCGACACCCTGATCCGCGCCTTCATGGCCGGCGCCATCCTCGCCCTGGCCGCGGTGTTCGCCGTCAGCATCAGCGTGCAGACCGGCTCACCGCTGCTCGGCGCCGTGCTGTTCCCGGTCGGCTTCGTGATGCTCTACCTGATGGGCTTCGACCTGCTCACCGGGGTCTTCGTCCTCACCCCGCTGGCCCTGCTGGACAAGCGCCCCGGCGTCACCGTCGGCGGCGTGCTGAAGAACTGGGGCCTGGTGTTCACCGGCAACTTCGCCGGCGCCCTCACCGTGGCCTTCATGATGGCCTTCGTCTTCACCTACGGTTTCTCCACCGAGCCCGGGGTGATCGGCGAGAAGATCTCCCACATCGGCGAGGACCGCACCCTGGGCTACGCCGAGTACGGCCTAGCCGGCTGGCTGACCATCTTCCTGCGCGGCATGCTGTGCAACTGGATGGTGTCCATGGGTGTGGTCGGCGCGATGATCTCCACCACCGTCAGCGGCAAGACCATCGCCATGTGGATGCCGATCATGCTGTTCTTCTACATGGGCTTCGAGCACTCGGTGGTGAACATGTTCCTGTTCCCCTCGGCGATGATCATGGGCGGCGACTTCTCGGTGATGGACTACATGCTGTGGAACGAGATTCCCACCGCCCTGGGCAACCTGGTCGGCGGCCTCGCCTTCACCGGCCTGACCCTCTACGCCACCCACGTGAAGACCGCGCCCAAGCGCTCCTTCGTCTGAAATCCCTTCACGCCCGTGGGAGCGGCCTTGGCCGCGAGCCTTTCCTGTAGCGACACCAGAAGCTCGCGGCCGAGGCCGCTCCTACAACGGCGCACGGACCGAGAGCCCGCCCCGCCCATGACCCAGCTCGTCGTCAGCCTCGGCCAGTACTCGGACAAGGGCCGCAAGGAGGTCAACCAGGACTTCCACGGCGCCTGCATCCCACCCGAGCCCCAGCTCTCCAGCAAGGGCATCGCCATCGCCCTGGCCGACGGCATCGGCAGCAGCGCCGTCAGCCACATCGCCAGCGAGGCGGCGGTGGCCAGCTTCCTCGAGGACTACTACTGCACCGCCGAGGCCTGGTCGGTGAAGAAATCCGCGCAGCGCGTGCTGATGGCCGCCAACGCCTGGCTCTATGCCCAGACGCGGCAGAGCCAGTACCGCTACGACATGGACCGCGGCTACGTCTGCACCCTCAGCGCGCTGGTGCTCAAGGCCACCAGCGCGCACCTGTTCCATGCCGGCGACACGCGCATCCAGCGCCTGCGCGGCGACGAGCTGGAACGCCTGACCGAGGACCACCGCCTGTGGGTCTCGCGCGACACCAGCTACCTCAGCCGCGCCCTGGGCGTCGGCCCGCACCTGGAGCTGGACCACCGCAGCCTGACCCTGGAACCCGGCGACCTGTTCCTGCTGACCACCGACGGCATCCACGAACACCTGCCGCCGTCGGCCATGGTCGAGCTGATCCAGGCCCACGGCGCCGACCTCGACGGCGCCGCCCGCGCCATCGCCGAGGCCGCCTACCAGCGCGGCAGCGACGACAACCTCACCGTGCAGCTGGTGCACATCGAGCAGCTGCCCCGCGCCGACGCCGGCGAACTGCACCAGCTGCTCGGCGAACTGCCGCTGCCGCCATTGCTGCAACCGCGCATGGAGTTCGACGGCTACCGCATCGTGCGCAGCCTGCACGCCAGCAGCCGCAGCCACGTCTACCTGGCGCTGGACGGCAACCGGCCAGTGGCGCTCAAGGTGCCGGCCACCGAGCTGCAGGACGACCGCGTCCATCTGGAGCGCCTGCTCACCGAGGAATGGATCGCCCGCCGCATCGACAGCGCCCACGTGCTCAAGTCTCCGCCGCAGACGCGCCGGCGCCGCTACCTCTACACCGTGAGCGAGTACGTCGAAGGCCAGACCCTGCGCCAGTGGATGATCGACAACCCCCAGCCAGGGCTGGAGAAGGTGCGCGACCTGGTCGAGCAGATCGCCCGCGGCCTGCAGGCCTTCCACCGCCTGGAGATGCTGCACCAGGACCTGCGCCCGGAGAATGTGCTGATCGACGCCACTGGCACCCTGCGGCTGATCGACTTCGGCTCGGCACAGGTCGCCGGCCTGGCCGAGCGCGCGCACGGGCAGCCGGCACAGGCGCTGCCGGGCACCCTGCAGTACATGGCGCCGGAATACTTCATCGGCGAGGCCGGCTCACCACGCGCGGACCTGTTCTCCCTGGCGGTGATCGCCTACCAGTTGCTCAGCGGCCGCCTGCCCTACGGCGCCGAAGTCGCCAAGTGCCGCAACCGCGCCGAGCAGGGGCGGCTGGTCTACCAGTCGCTGCTGGACGCCGAGCGCAGCCTGCCGCCCTGGCTCGACGAGGTGCTGCGCAAGGCCCTGCATCCCGACCCGAATCGGCGCCACGCGGAGCTGTCCGAATTCGTCCACGACCTGCGCCAGCCCAGCGCCGAGTATCTGAACCGGAGCCGGCCACCGCTGCTGGAACGCAACCCGCTGCTGTTCTGGCGCGCCACCAGCCTGCTGCTCGCCGCGCTGCTGGTGTGGCAGGTGCTCGGCTGAGGTCCCCGCGCCCATGGCCGGAGCGACGCTTGTTCCGGTTCGCCCCCACCCCTTACCATCCGGGCACCCTGCAACCGAGCCCGATCCATGCGCGAACGCACCATCGCCAGCCACTTCGTCCGTGCCGCCCTGCGCGGCGCCGAGCGCCAGGGGCGCGACTACGGTCCGTTACTGCGCGAAGTCGGCATCCGCCCGGCGCTGCTCGGCGAACCGCGCGCGCGCATCGCCCCGGAACAGTTCACCCGCCTGCTGCAAGGCCTGTGGGCGCTGCTCGACGACGAGTACATGGGCTTCGGTTCCATCCCCAGCAAGCGCGGCACCTTCGCCATGATGTGCCACGCCATCATCCACTGCCACAGCCTGGAAAAGGCGCTGGTACGCGGCATGCTGTTCTACGGCCTGTTCCCCGATGCGCCGCGGGTACAGCTGCGGCGCGAGGGCGAATGGGTGCGTCTGACCCTGGACAGCTCGGCCATGTGGGACCCGGACCACTTCCTCACCGAGAGCCTGCTGGTGATCTGGCACCGCCTCGGCAGTTGGCTGATCGGCCAGCGCATCCGCCTGGAGGAAGCCAGCTTCGCCTACCCGGAGCCACCGCACGGCAGCGAGTACGACCTGCTCTACCCCTGCCCACGGCGCTTCGACGCCGACTGCACCAGCCTGCTGTTCCACGGCCGCTACCTGGCGATGCCGCTGCTGCAGGACGAACGCACCCTCAAGCAGTTCCTCGACCACTCGCCGGCCGACCTGCTGGCCCGGCCGGATGGCGGCGACAGCCTGACCAGCCGCATCCGCCGCCTGCTCGGCCGCGACTGCCGCGACTGGCCGGACCTGGAAAGCGTCGCCACCCAGCTGCACATCAGCCCGCAGACCCTGCGCCGCCACCTGCGCGAGGAAGGCAGCAGCTTCCAGGAACTCAAGGACCACCTGCGCCGCGACCTGGCCATCTACCACCTGGGCCGCGACGAACTGTCCATCCAGGCCCTCGCCGAGCAGCTCGGCTTCTCCGAACCCTCGGCCTTCCATCGCGCCTTCAAGAAATGGACCGGCCTGACCCCCGGCGCCTACCGGGCCAATCAGGACGGCTAGTTGGACAGCGGATAGGTCATTGGTAGGGTGCGCCGCGCGCACCGCAATCCAGGCCCAGCCTACTCCGGCGCGACCGGCTCGTCGGCCTGCAGCAGCGCGCTGCGGAACCACGCCGCGCAGAGCCAGCAACCCAGCAGCACCGGCACCACCAGCGGCAGGATCAGCACGCCGAACTGGTAGCCGAGCGCGATCAGGTCCGCCTGCATGCGCGACAGGGAGGTGCGCCCCATGTCCGCGGGCAGGCTGAGGAACACCGACTTCACCAGGTCCATGCCGGCGCCGAAGGCCGCGACCAGCAGCAACAGCAGGACACACAGCCCCAGCAGGTTGCGGGAAATGTCGCAGCGGGAATCCGCGGCGAAGGCCAGCGCCAGGAACACCGGCATGCCGTAGGCGAAGATCATCGGCCGCGACTGGATAAGCAGCTCGGCGGTCTGCCCCGCCGGCACCTCGAGCCCCTTGTAGGAGCCGGCGCCGAGGACGACCACCGCCTGGATCGTCTCGCCCACGGACTCGACCTGGGTTATCCGCCCGCCGGTGAACAGGGGCAGCAGCAGGTCGAGCAGCCCCGCCACCAGCATCGCCAGCAGCGGACCGCAGAAGTACCAGATGGCGAAGGTGACCGGCAGCCACAGCAGCAGGGGGAACAGGATGCCCTTGAACCCGGCCTGCGGCATCAGGCGGTACCGCCGAACACTGCCGCGGTGGCCTTGCCGCTCTTGAGCACGTAGCGCAGCCACAGCAGGAACACCACGAACACGTCCAGCATGATCAGCGCCTGCCAGATGTACAGGTGCGCCCAGTCGAACGCGGTCATGTTCCACTGGCCGATATAGAACAGGCTGACGATGCGCAGGATGTTCACCGCATGGATCGACAGCAGCCCGATCAGGATGCCCACCAGCCTGGCGCGCCAGGTGGCGGGGAACGCCAGCATGGCGGCGAGCAGGATGATCGAGGCCTCCACGCCGTTGCAGCCGGCCTCGATCGACATGGCGAACCCGGACGGCACGTCGTACAGGTAGATGCCGCTGGCCACGGCGCCGGCGTCGAACGGGGTCAGCACACCGATGCTGATCAGCACCAGCAGCTCGGTGAACGGCGTGACGAACCACTGTTGTACCGGAGGGGTCAGCTCCAGTACGAACAGGACGGCCTGAATGATGCAGAACAGCGTCAGGAACCGGGCCACGCCTCCTTACCTCCCCCTCAGGCGCGGCGACGCGCGCGCCAGGCCAGCAGGGACATCAGCATCGTCAGCATCAGCAGCGCACCTTGCGACAGGGTGGGCGCGCCGACCGACTTGTCGATGACCGGCGTTTCGTCGCGCGGGTCGTTGTTGCCCGGGTCGATATCGCCGGGCGCATCGATGTGCGCCTCGTTCGCCAGCGGGGTGGGACCGGAGTAGTTCTCGTCCAGCAGCGCGGTGATGGTGAACACCCTGCTCGCCCCGGTGGGCAGCGTGCCGACCTGGCAGGTCACCGTACCGCCGCTGTGGCTGCACGCGCCGGCCGGGGTCGAGCTCAGGTATTGCAGGCCGGACGGCAGCGGGTCGATCAGCTGCGCGCCGAGGCTGTCCGCCGCCGCGCCGCCGGCACCGCCGTTGTTGGTGACGGTGATGGTGTACACCACGTTCTCGCCCTTCACCAGAGCCCGGGGGCTGGCGGTCTTGGTGCCGCCCAGGTCGACCGGAACGTCGTCACGGCGGGCCGAGGTGGTCTCGATGGCCTCGTTGTTGTCGTTCAGGGTCTCGGTCTCGTTGACCTCGACGGACACATGGTTGTGGCTGCTGCCCACTGCCACGCCGGCCACGCCACTGACGGATTCCGCGCGCATCGCATAGGTGACCCTGCGCTGATGGCTGGCACCCTCGTCGAAGTAGCCGGAGAAGTTGCAGGTCAGCACGCCGGAAGTCGCGCCGACGGCCGGCTCGGTGCAGCTGTACTCTGCCGCGTCACCGGTCACCTCGGTGGCGCCCCTGTATACCCGCAGGCCGCCCTGGTAGCTGAACACGGCCGTGGGCGCGGCACCGCCGGGCGCGTTGACCGGGAAGGTATCGACCATGGTCAGGCCGGTGCCGGCGGAGGGACCACCGTTGTCGATGCTGATGGTGTAGGTCGAGGTCTCGCCCAGCGCCACCACGTTGGGGTTGTCGGATTTGTTGACCACGATGTCCAGCACGGCAGCCGTCACGGCAGTGGTGGTGTTCGCCGTGTTGGAGAGCACATCGTTTTCCTCGGTGGTGGTCGATACCACTACCGCGTTGTTGATGGTGTCGCCCTCGGTCATCGCCCGCACTTCGTAGACGACGTTGCGCGTGGTGTTGTTCGGCACGCTGGCCCAGGTACAGGTCAGGGTCTGGCCCACGCTGCCGATGGCGGGCAGCGGCGCACAGTTGCCGCCGTCGCTGCTGATCAGGCCGAGGAACGGAGCATTGCCGGGCAGGGTGTCGACCAGTTCGACGCCGCTGGCGGTCGAGGGGCCGGCGTTACGCACGGAGGCGGTGAAGCGCAGGGGCGCCCCGGCCGGAATGGTCGGGCTCGGACGGGTCTTCAGCGCCTGGATGTCGACCATCGCGGTGACGTTGCCGGTGACATCGTCGGTGTTGTTGTCACGGTTACCGTCACCCTCGCCCACGTCGGGCGAATAGACCGTCGCGACGTTCTCGCGCGGCGCGTTGGTGGCCACCAGCGGCAGGACCACGATCTCGATCGTCGAAACGCTCCCACTGTTGAGGGTGCCCAGGTTGCAGCGCAAGGCCTGGGAGGCGCCATCGAGCGGGCCGAGCGTGGCGGCGTAGGGACCGGTGTCGCCGATACGGCAGCCGAAACCGGCGGCCGGCGCGGGCGAAATGGACACGGATTGCAGGCCGCCCTGCGACAGCAGGCTGAGCAGGTCATCCTCCACCATCACGTTGGTCGAGGCATCGGGGCCATGGTTGGTCACTTCCAGCGTATAGGTCAGCGGCTCGCCGGTCTTGATCAGGGCGGACGATGCCAGCTTCTGGATGCTCAGATCGGCCCGCTCGTTGGTGACGCGGGTCTCCACCTGGCCGGTGCAGTCGTTGGCCGCATTCCTGTCCGTCGAGCTGCCGGTTCCTTCCAGGGCGGTACAGGCGACGTTCTGCAGCACGCCCGCGGCGGTGGCGCGCACCGGCACGCTGATCGCGTCGGTGGCCTGGCCGCTCGCCAGCGGGCCCGGGCGCGTACAGTTGACCACCGTCAGCGTGCTGGCGCTGCAGTCCCAGCCGGTGCCCGCTGGCAGGCCCTGCGCCTGGACATTGGGCGGCAGCGTGTCGGTCACCCGGATGAGCTGTCCGGCCTCCACATTGAGCGGCCCTTCGTTGCGCACGGCCAGCCAGTAGGGGAAGAGTTCGTTCACCGCCACCGCGTGACGGGGACCGGCCTTCCACACGGCGAGGTCCGACTCGTCGCTGGAGTTGATGTTCACCGCGCTGGTGTTGTTGCTGGAGTTGGCGTCGCCGGGAGTCGCGATCACCGCGGTGTTGCCCAGCGTGCCGAGGTCGTTCGCCACGGCATGCACCTGGATGGTGGGCATGTTGCTGAAGTTGCCGCCGCTCCAGCCGGAGCGCGTACAGGTCAGCACGCTGCCGGCGGTGCTGCAGGACCAGCCGCTGCCGGCGGTAAAGGCCGTCGGCGTCGCGAAGGACAGCCCCGCGCCCAGGGTGTCGGTCACCGTGATGGTGCCGCCGGGCTGCTGGCCGCCCAGGTGGCGGGGCGTGAGGGTATAGGTCACCGTGCTGCCCTGGGCCACCGCCCCGCTGCCGGCCGGCGAGGTGCGCGCCTTAGTGATGCCGACGTCGGTACCCGGATCGAATGTCAGCGGCACGCCGTCGATGTTGTTGGACTCGTTGCCATCCGGCACGGGTTCGCCGTTCTGCTGCAGACCGGCGACCCGGAAGGAGGACGACACGTTGCCATTGGTGTTGGAGACGGCGGGCACGGTGATGACCGGCGCCGGCGCGCCGTTGGCCAGCGCCTGGTTGCGGTCGCAGGTGATCAGTTCGTTGTTGCTCAGCGGGTAGCCCGAGGCCGGTGTGCAGGTCCAGCCGCTGCCGGTGGGCCGCGCAGTGACGGAGGCGCCGCTCGGCACCTGGAAGGTCACCCGGGTCCCCGAGTTGGCGGGCATGGCGTCCGGCCCGTTGTTGACGACTTCCAGCTGGTAGGCGTAGGGCTCGCCCGCCAGGATGCCGGGGGCGGCGTTCGAAGTGGCGTTCAGTTGCAGGTCGGAGGCGGCCTGGGCCGTGGTGGTCTGCGGCGCGGAGTTGTTGCCCAGGTTGGTATCCGCGGTCACGCCGGTGCTGGCGGCAGATGCATTGCTGGTATAGGTACCGGCGTTCGGCAGGCGGACGTCGATCTCGATCGTCATCGCCTGGTTGAACGCCAGCGCCGACAGGCCGTTGCAGGTGACGGTCTGGGGGCCGGCGTTGTAGGTACAGGTGCCGGTCCCGCCAACCACCCGGTACGTCACGAACTGGCCATAGGTGCTGCCGCCAGTGACGGGCATGTTGAAGGAGGTGGTGATGCCGGTGGCGCTGCCCTCGGCGGAAGGGCCGTTATTCTGCAGCCCCAGGCTGTAGGTGAACACGCCTCCGGCAGGGCCGATGTTCGGCGAATCCTGGAAGTCCAGCGCCAGGTCCGCAGCGAGGGCGACAGTGGAGAAGCCCAGCAGAGGAAGTGCAAGCAGCACTTTCGAAACAGGCCTTCTGGAAACGCCATCCAAACAAATGCTGCCCATCCATCTTGCATTCATGCCTGACCCACTCCCCGACTTGCACATTTGAAAGAACCAGAGGCGCCATGCGGACCATGGGCGCCGGTATGAACTGGCAAATGGCGGGCTCAGGCCGATCGTTCGGCTCGTTGGCGCCTGCAGCTGCCAGTGATTGGCCGGCATCTTGGCAGAACACCTGTACACAAAATTTTGCTGGAGCGGACGATTCTTTTGCTGGATGGGATGAAAGCGATGCTTGAACGCCGGAGTGCATAAGAATCTGGAGTAACCTTGCAACCGGGAGCTAAGGGTGCCGTGCCATGCGAGGTGGCGGCATCGCAGCCCGAGACGCGAACTCGCGACAGGCGGCTGAGGATGTGCAGTGGAAGGCCGGCGCTCGCAAGAGCCCTGATGATTTCACTGGTTCCCCGTCATGTATGCAAGGAGAGAAGTACCGTGGTTGAACCCACGAACTCTGCGAGTCGCCCCCCACATATCCTGGTGATCGACGACCGTCCGGAAGACCTGCGTCCCCTGCTCGAGCTGCTGCGTACCCAGGGCATGCACCTGTCCCTCGCGGAAGACCCGCGCACTGGCCTGCAACGGGCCATGGCGCTCTATCCCGACCTGATCCTGCTGGACGTCCACATGTCGCAGATGAGCGGCTTCGCGGTCTGCCGCCTGCTGCGCGAGGCGCCCGCCCTGCAGCAGACGCCGATCATCTTCCTGACCAGCGCCGCCAGCGTGGAGGAGCGCCTGGAGGGCCTCAGCCTGGGCAGCGTCGACTACATGGTCAAGCCCTACGTGCCCGAAGAAGTGCTGGCGCGCATCCGCATCCACCTGCAGCTGGTCTGGCGCGAGCGCCCCGCCCCGGTGGGCGTGCCCGAAGGGCTGCAGCCGGCGGACCAGATGATCCTCCACGCCGCCATGCGCCTGATCGGCCGCAGGCTCGAGGACGTGCCGCCCCTGGCGGAGATCGCGCGCCAGGCCGGCACCCACGAGAAGAAGCTGTCCGCCATCTTCCGCCAGCACCTGGGCATGACGGTCTTCGCCTGGATTCGCGAGGAGCGCCTGCGCAAGAGCCAGGAACTGCTCGCCGACAGCGACATGGACATCCAGGACATCGCCGAGCTGGTGGGCTTCAACAGCGCCGCCAACTTCACCACGGCGTTCCGCCAGCGCCTGGGCATGACCCCGTCGAAATACCGCAGCCAGGCCAGGGCCGGCGCATCGGAACCTACCGCCGAGACACCTCCGGGCACCTGACGTCGCCGGCCGGCGGCACCCTCGGCGACGCGGCGGTATCATGGCGGGCAGACCCCCGATGATCGCCAAGCGAACAGGACAAAGCCCGCTGGAATGCATGAGTAGATGCCTGCTGTTGCTGCTGGCCATGGCGCTGGCGAGCCTGCCGACGCCCTCGGTCGCCTCCGTGGGCGCCGTGCAATGCCTTTCGGAAGTGGTCACGCTGCTGCCCTCCGCCCAGATTCTCGAAGATCCGTCGAAGAACCTCACCGCCGCCGACGTGGCCGACCTCGACGACGCCAGGTTCTTCGACGTGCACAGCGCCCCTCCCCCGCTGGCCTTCACCCATTCGGCCATCTGGGTGCGCTTCCACCTGTACAACCCGCTGGCGGAGCCCTGCGAACGCTGGCTCACCGTGGGCGACGCCCGCCTGGAGGATGTCCAGGTCCACATCCTGAGCAACGGCATGTGGAACGGGATGAAGGCCGGCAGCGCCTACCCGCTCGAACAGTGGGCCGTCGCCGAACGCCAGCCACGGTTCCCCGTCGAAGTGGGCGCCCAGGAGGAGGCCCTGGTGCTGATCCGCGTGGTCAGCAAGAGCCGGATGATCATCAACCCGCAGTTGTGGTCGGACACCGCCTTCTTCGAGAAAAGCATGTCGGCCCAGCTGGTCGATGGCCTGGCCTGGGGCATCCTGCTGCTGATCCTGCCGATCAGCCTGGTCGCCGGCTTCCTGCTGCGCTTCCGGCTCCTCATCATCAATGCCTTCACGCTGCTCTTCTATTTCTCGCTGACCGCGCTGGCCAGCGGCTACCTGTTCTACCTGCCTGCCCTGCTGCCCTGGTCGCGCGAGCTGGTGGCGGTCGTCTCGGCGATCGCCTTCTCCATCTTCTTCGTCTACACCTTCGTCCTGTTCCGGGTGAAACTGCTGCCCCCCTGGCTGCAGTGGCTGTTTTCCCTGTACCTGATCGCGGGCGGGCTGCTCCTGCTGTGGGGCGCCTATGGCGATTTCATCGCCACCCGCAACGCCTTCATCCCCTATCGGAACGCCGCCTACCTCCTGATCCCGCTGACCTTCGGCGTGGCGCTGTACAAGAAGGTCCGGCTGAGCTGGCTCGCCTGGCTGATCTGCGCCCTGTTCCTGGCGCAGGGCAGCAAGGGGCTGCTGTGGGAAACGGAGAACGAGGTGTGGCTGTATGGCGAGGACAGGCTCGGCCTGTCCTCGTCCCTGATCATCGTCTTCCTCCTGATCAGCACGCTGGTGTTCGCCATCGCCCATAGCAGGAAGCGCGAGCGCAGTGCGCTGGCCGAGATCGACTACCTGCAGCAGGCCGAGCACGAACGCCTGGAAAACCAGGTCCAGCTGCGCACCAAGCAGCTGCGCGAATCACTGCAGTCGCGCAGCGCCCTGCTGGCGCGCATCAGCCACGACATGCGCGCGCCGCTGAGCAGTATCATCAGCTACGCCCACCAGTTGCGGACCGACCCCGACTCCGAATACCCCGAGCGCATCGAGCGCAATGCCCGCGAGCAGCTGGAACTGCTGGACGACCTGCTGGAATTCTCCCGTAGCGAACTCCAGCAGATCGAACTCAGCCTCAAGCCGGGCTACCTGTTCGGCTTCCTGCATGAGATCGCTGAAGAAGGGAAATACATTGCCACGCGCCAGAACAACCGCCTGGAGTGCAGCCTGGACAGCAACCTGCCGCTGCTGGTGCACGCCGACTTCCGCCAGCTGCGCCGGATACTGATCAACCTGCTGAACAACGCCGCCAAGTTCACCAGCAACGGCCTGATCGTGCTGCGCATCGAGTGCACGGAGCAGAATCACCACCAGTTCCGCCTGTCCTTCACCGTGCAGGACAACGGCATAGGGCTGCCCCCGGACGCCCGGGACAGGCTGCTGAGGCCTTTCCAGCGGGGCAGCAATGTCAACCATACCGACGGCTTCGGCCTCGGCCTGTCCATCGTCAACGAGCTGCTGGAGCAGATGGGCTCCACGCTGTGCATCGAGGGCAATCCCTCGGGGGGCAGCACCTTCGGCTTCCAGCTCTGGCTGGAGGGCGCCGCGGAGGAGGAACTGGACACGGTCTTCGTGGAGAGCCACGTCGCCACCATCGACGGCCGCGAGCGCCGCATCGTGCTGGTCGACGACGTCGAGCTGACCCGCGCCTTCCTCGGTGATCTGCTGGCCGGCTACGGCTTCGACGTGACCCTGGCCGGCAGTGCCGAAGAGGCCCTGGCCCGGCTCGATGAGCAGCCCGCCGACCTGCTGATCACCGACCAGATCATGCCGGGCATGGATGGCTGGGCGCTGCTGCAGGAGATCAGGAGCAACTATCCCGGCCTGCCGGTGCTGCTCTATTCGGCCTCCCCCGCACGCACCGCCAGCGCCCGCGCCGACCTGATGTTCGACGCGGTGCTGCTGAAGCCCGCCAGCACCAAGGACCTGCTCAGCTGCATCGACCGCCTGTCCGGCGTGGCGCAACACGCCAATGAGCCGGAGCCGGCCCAGGGCGCCTAGTGTCACGCAATGTCGGCATGCTGGCAGGCACCTCCTGGGTGCGCCGTACTCCTAAGCACCGCGCCCCGTCGTTCCCGCGCAGGCGGGAATGACGGGATATCCTATCTACCCTGTCCGTGTAGCGCCTTCACCCGGCTGCCCTGGCGCAAAGCCCATCTTCCGCGACGCTCGATCATTGGCCCAACCATAGGACAGGCGGAGCTTCCCCTTACGCACAAGGCCCAACGCCCCTTCGTCCCCGCGCAGGCGGGGACCCAGGACGCACGGCCTTGCCCCGCAACTGGATTCCCGCCTACGCGGGAATGACGGGATATCCTATCTACCCTGTCCGTGCAGCGCCTTCACCCGGCTGCCCTGGCGCAAAGCCCATCTTCCGCGACGCTCGATCGTTGACCCAACCATAGGACAGGCGGAGCTTCCCCTTACGCACAAGGCCCAACGCCCCGTCGTCCCCGCGAAGGCGGGGACCCAGGAGCGCGTTGCCTTGCCCCGCAACTGGATTCCCGCCTTCGCGGGCATGACGGGATATCCTATCTACCCTGTCCGTGTAGAGCCTTCATCCGACTGCCCTGGCGCAAAGCCCATCTTCCGCGACGCTCGATCGTTGACCCAACCATAGGACAGGCGGAGCTTCCCCTTACGCACAAGGCCCAACACCCCGTCGTCCCCGCGCAGGCGGGGCCCCAGGACGCGCGGTCTTGCCCCGCAACTGGATTCCCGCCTGCGCGGGAATGACGGGATTTCGTGTGTGCCTTGTCCGTACAGGGTCTTCCCCCCTATTACCGTGACGCAGAGCCACCTGACGCTCTATCAGGCCCCAGGCGCGCCCCCATGCGGCTAGCGGGCCACAACCCGATTACGCCCCTCGCTCTTGGCCCGATACAGCCGGTCGTCAGCCGCAGCAAGCAACTCGCGGGGCGTGCTTTCCGCAGCGGGCACGACGCTGGCGCAGCCGATGCTGACGCTGACCCAATCGGACACGGGCGAGCCCGCGTGGGGGATGCACAGGTCGACCACGGCCTCGCGGATGGCCTCAGCGACCTCGGCCGCCTGCTCCAGGTCCGTCGCCGGCAGGATGCAGGCGAACTCCTCGCCGCCATAGCGGGCAGCCAGGTCGTCGTGCCGCCGCATGTGCCCTTCCAGGGTTTCGGCGACGCCCCGCAGCACCTCGTCGCCCGCCAGGTGGCCGTAGTAGTCGTTGTAGGCCTTGAAGCCGTCCACATCGACCATCAGCAGCCCCAGCGGCTGGGCCAGCTCGGCGAGCCGTTGCCATTGCAGCGCCAGGGCCTGGTCGAAGCGACGGCGGTTGGCGATGCCGGTCAGGCCGTCGAGCTGGGTGAGCCGCTGCAGCTGCAGGCGCTGCTTCTGCGCCAGCAGATGGTTGCGCACCCTGGCCCGCAGGATGGCGGGGCTGAACGGTTTGGCGATGTAGTCGATGGCGCCCAGGTTGAGCCCGAATTCCTCGTCGGTCTCCTCGTCGAGGGCGGTCAGGAAGATCACTGCGATGTCCGCCGTGAGCGGGTTCTGCTTGAGCCGCCGGCACACCTCGAAGCCGTCCATCAGCGGCATGTGCACGTCCAGCAGGATCAGGTCGGGCCGCTCGCCGAGCGCCATCCGCAGCGCCTGCTCGCCACTGCCGGCCAGCAATGGCACGCAGAGGTCCTCGATCTCGGCGGCGGCAAAGGCCAGGTTGAGCGGCACGTCGTCCACCAGGAGCACCTTCTGCGCGCTCCCGCTCGACGGGCCGGGCCGATGGGCCCTGTTCTCGGACATGAAAGATCCCTCTCAGAGCTTCGCCGTCAGCCAGCGACACCGAAGCGGGTTTCCAGCTCCCGCACGGCATCCGCTGCCGCGCGGTCGACCTGCAATGCCAGCGCCCGCGCCGCGGCCACATCCGACCGCTGCAGGGCCTGGCGAACCGCCTTGCCGAGGTCGGCGAGCTGCACCAGCCCCGCGTGCCCGGCGGTGCTGATCAGGTCGTGGGCCTGCTGGTCCAGCGGCTGCAGGTCCGCCTGCCCGGCGAGCGCCGCGAACGAGCGGCCACGCTGCCGGCAATCCTCCATCAGCATATTCAGCATATTGGTGAAACGCTCAGGCGCCACCAGGCGCTGCAGGTGCTCGAGCGGTTTCGGGTCCAGCACCCTGCCCTGGCGAACCGGCTCGACCGGCGCCGCGGCCGCCGGTACGACCTGCACGGGCTCCTCGTGCAGGCAGTGCTGGAGCAGCGTCCGCCACAGCTGCTGCTCGTCAATGGGCTTGCCGACGTGGGCGTTCATGCCGGCGGCCAGGCATTGCTCGATATCCTGCTGGCTGGCGTTGGCGGTCATGGCGATGATCGGCAGGCTGCCGAAGCGCGGGTTCTGCCGCAACAGGCGGGTTGCGGTCAGGCCGTCCATCTCCGGCATCATCAGGTCCATCAGCACCGCGTCATAGGTGCCGTCATGAGCCTGCTCGAGCAGGTCGATGGCATGTCGCCCGTCCTCCGCCTGATCGACCTGCATGCCGGCCTCCTTCAGCAGCTCGTTGGCCACCAGCCGGTTGAGTTCGTTGTCGTCGACCAGCAGCAGGCGCAGGCCATTGAGCGCCTTGGCGCTGACCCGCGGATACGCGACCGGCAGGTTCCGCGCCTGCTCACCGAGCGCCGCCTCGGCGACCCGGATGCGGAACCAGAAGACGCTGCCCTCTCCCGACCGGCTGCGTACCCCGACGCCACCGCCCATCAGCTCCGCCAGGCTGCGGGAGATGGCCAGCCCGAGCCCGGTGCCGCCGAAGCGGCGGGTGATGGAGGCATCGGCCTGCTGGAACGGCTGGAACAGGGAGCGGGTCTCCTGCTCCGACAGGCCGATACCCTGGTCCTCCACCTCGCCGTGGAGGACCAGCCCGTCTTCCCGCTCCAGGCGCAAGCGCAGCGTCACCCGGCCACGGTCGCTGAACTTGAGCGCGTTGTTGACGTAGTTGATCAGGATCTGGCTGACCCTGAGCGGGTCGCCCACCAACAGGGGCAGTTCGTCAGGCGCCTCGATCCGCAGTTCCAGGCCCTTGCTGGCCGACCGCTCCTCGAACATCTCGCGCACGTCCTCGAGCAGTTGCCGGGGCGAGAAGGGAATCGCCTCCACCTGCAGGTGCTCGGCGTCGATCTTCGAGTAGTCGAGGATGTCGTTGATGATGCCGAGCAGGTGTTGGCCGGCGCGCAGGATCTTCTCGAGGCGCCCCTGCTGCCGGGGCTCCAGGGGATGCCTGAGGGCGAGCAGGGCCAGCCCCAGGATGGCGTTCATCGGCGTGCGGATTTCATGGCTCATGGTCGCCAGGAACGCGGCCTTGGCCTTGGCGGCCTGCTCGGCCAGTTCCTTGGCCTCCTCCAGCGCCCGCGCCTGTTCCTTGATGTCGCTGATGTCCAGCCAGATGCCGTTGAACAGGGTGGAGCCGTCGTCCGTGCGCCGGGCGGTGGCCAGGGTCTTGAGCCAGAAGCGGCGGTCGTCCAGCGCCACCTGCATGTCGATATCGAGGGGTTGCAGTGCCTCCAGGCTGCGCGCGATGGCCTGCTCGATCGCCTGGTCGGCGGCGGCGCTGCGCTCGACGCGGATGCCGTCCAGGCGCAGCCCCGAGCTGTTCACCAGGGTCTCCTGGCCGATGAACTTGCCGGCCTTGCCGCTCAGGAAGGTGAAGCGCTGGCTGCCATCGGGCCTGACCATGAGCTGGAACACCGCGCCGGGCATGGCGTCGGTGAGTTCGACCAGCTGCCGGGAGATGCGCCGGATCTCCTCGCTGGCCCGGGCCTCCAGCTCCAGGCGGTCGGCACGCTGCATGTTGTCGCGGAACACCTGCAGCGCCTGGGCCATCCTGCCGACCTCGTCGCGGCGCTCGGTGTGCTCGATGCGCTCGTCATAGTGCCGGTGGCTCAGCTGCCCCATGGTCCGGGTCAGCTGGTTGATGGGGCGGGAAATCTGGGTCAGCGACAGGTACGCGGACATGCCGATGATGGTGGTCAGCGCCAGGCCGAAGGAGATCGCGGTCGCCAGCAGCGTGCTGCGGGTCGCTGCGTTGAGCTGCAGCGAGGCGCTCTGGAAGTGCTCGATGATCTCGTCGCGCAGGGCGTCCATGTTGCCGCGCAGCTCGTTGAGCCGGGGATCGAAGCGGGAATGGATGATGTCGAGGGCCCGATCGCCCCGCCAGCGCGCCGCCGCGTCGATGATCTGGCCCGCCAGCTCGAACACCTGCTGCTCCTGCGCCAGGATGGCCTCCAGCTTCGGCGCCGAGTCGTCCAGCAGGGGTGCGATGCCGGCGATCTTCTCGCGGAACTGCGCCTGCCGCTCGTTCAGCCGCAGCTGGGTGGCGCGCATCTTCGCCTCCTCCTGCTCGGTCAGCACGGAGAACACCAGGCGGCTGGCGTCGCTCAGGTCCAGCAGCGCCGAGCCGATCAGCACCGAGGCCTGGGCATCGCGGCCGATCAGCGCACGGTAGTCGCGGTCGACCGAATAGAGGTGGTGCATCGAATACAGCGTGATGATGATCGACAGGGCTCCCAGCAGGGCGACCAGCGTCACGATCTTGCCGGTCAGGTTCAGGTTGCTGAAGAACCGCATGGACATCTCCCTATGGATTGGACGCATCGTCGACGAGCCGCCGCAGGCGGGCGACCGCCTCGGCGTCGTCGATGCGGCCCATCAGGTGGTCGCTGACCACCTGGTAGATCGCGTTCTTGACCGGAGCCGGATTGGCGTTGCCCATGGCGATGGAACCCATCAGCGTGCGGCGCATGTTGGCGCCACGCAGGTCGTTGATCGCCTGCTGGCCGCAGCGGTTGAAGCTGTCCCGCGGCACGTCGACCCGTGCCGGCGCCGCGCCGGTCGCGATGTTCAGCTCGCGCTGCAGATCGATCTCCATCAGCGTGCGGACGAACGTCCGGCGCGTCTCGGGGTGCATGGGCTTGTCCTTAAACAGCATGTACTGGTCGCTGTTGAACAGGAACACGCCCTGGGTATCGGGAAAGCGGAAGCACTCGTAGTCGCGGCCGGGCAGCATCCCGTGATGGCTGAACTCGCCATCGACCCAGCTGCCCTGCACCTGCAGCAGCGCCTGCCCGGCGCGCACCAGGTCGGTGGCCTGGTCCCAGCTGCGGGTGCGGAAGCCGGGGTCGAGGTAGCCGCGCAGTTGGCTCATGCGCTCGAAGATGCGCATCAGCAGTTGCTCATCCAGCGCGCCGGGGTCCAGTTCGAGGAACGCCCGGCGGTAGAACTCGGCCCCACCGGCGCCGACGGCGACCGACTCGAACAGCAGGGTGTGTTCCCACGGCTCGTGCCCGATCGCCAGGGCGATCAGGCCGTTGGCCCGGGCCTTGTCCAGCAGGGCCAGGAGGTCGGGCCAGGTGTCCGGCGGCGCCATGCCCAGGCGCGCGAACTGCGGGCCGTTGACCCACAGCCAGTTGGTCGAGTGAGCGTTGATCGGCGCGGCCACCCAGTGCCCCTTGTAGCGGGACAGGTGCTGGATGCCGTAGGGCACCACCTCGTCCCACTCCTGCTCGCGAGCAATGTCGTCGAGGATTTCCAGCTTGCCCTGACTGGCCCACTGGTGGATGTCATAGCCGATCACCTGGGACGCCATGGGCGGATCGCCGGCAGCGACCCTCTTGCGCAGCACATCGCTGTAGCGACTGGTACCGCTGCCCGCGGTGACCGCCTCCCGCCAGACCAGCCCCTGCTTCTCCATGTGGCGGCGGATCACATCGATGCTGGCCCGCTCGCCCTCGGACACCCACCAGTGGGAAACCTCGACATCCTCGGGTGCCGCCCACGACAGCGGCGCGCCGCAGAGCAGGCAGATCGAGAGCAATGTGCGCATGAGCGACATGGAAGACGCTACCACCGCGCCGCTGACCGTGAAGGAGGCAGTACTGCGCGAGGGGCGGCACTACAGGGAAGAGGGTCGAAGGAAAGCATGGCCACGGGCTACCATCCGGAACGAGCGGCTCAGGCTAGAGCCCCGGGCCCGCACATGCAATCCCGGCGAGGACCGGGAAGCCAGCCTACGCCGCCAGAGACTCGCCGAGGGCTGCCACCACGGCCTCCGCCCTCGCCCGCAGCCGCTCGAATTCCGCTTCCTTCTCCGCCGTGTCGACGGGGCCGTGCTCCCGGAGGAACGCCTGGAGGTCCCTGAACGCGGCGGTGCGCATATCCAGCATGCGCTGGGCATTTGCGGGTGGAATGGGCATTTCTCGTCCCCTGCTGGGCCTGCGGCTGCCGCTTGTACGATGGCAGCCAGATGGAACGAGGGTAATCCAGCGCGGGACGGCGGCACAGTGACGCCTGGTCGCAGGCCCGGCGCTCCAAACAGGAGCCGAGCGAAAGCATTTCCCGACCGCTCGACCAGATTCCGTATTCATGGCGATTGACAAGGCCTGATCCAGCCCGCCAAATTCAACCGATTCATTGCTGGCCGTATGCAATTACCGGGAGCTGCACCATGTTCTGGAACAAGAATAAGAACACCTCTGGCAGCCCCCTTGCCGGGCCATCCCGCTCCCCCCTGGCGCTCTCCCTCGAAGCGCGGATGATGTTCGACGGCGCGGTCGCCGCCACGGCAGTGGAAGCCGCCGCCACACCGTCCGCCAGCCCTGCGGCGGATGCTCCCGACAGCCACGACACCCTCGCGGCGGCCCCCTCCGGCAGCGCCGATCACCGCCAGGAAGTGGTCTTCATCGACGGCCAGGTCGAGAACTACCAACAACTGCTGGCGGGCGTGCAACAGGGCACCGAGGTGGTGGTGCTCGATCCTGAGAAGGACGGGCTGAAGCAGATCGGCGACCATCTGGCTGGGCGCAGCGGCATCGACGCCATCCATATCGTCAGCCACGGCCTGCCGGGGCAGATCACCCTGGGCAGCATCACGCTGGACCGCACCAGCCTGGATGGGCGGGCCGCGGAACTCGCACGGATCGGAGCCAGCCTCGGCCCGGATGGCGACATGCTCTTCTACGGTTGCGATGTCGGCAGCGGAACCGCCGGTCAGGCCTTCGTCGACCAGATCGCCTTGCTCACCGGAGCCGATGTCGCCGCTTCCGACGACTCCACCGGCGCCGCCGCCCGTGGCGGCGACTGGCTGCTGGAAGTCACCCGCGGCTCGATCGAGGCGGCGGCCCCCTTCTCGGCGCCTGTCCGGGAGGCGTTCACCGGGCGGCTGTTCTCGGGCATCCTCGATTTCAATGGCGCCGACAATTTCGCCTTGGGCCCTTCGGTCACCGATGGCGAGGCTGGCTCCGTCGACATTTCCGGCATCGCCATCGAGATCTATTCGGCGGCCGCCGGCAGCAATGTGAACAGCAATGCCACCTGGGGCTACTACTCGGATCTCTTTGGCGATGGCCCCACGGGGCCCGATGAAGGCATCGGCGGCGACAACGATGGTTTCGGAACCCCTGTCTTCGTCATCCGCAGCCAGGACGGCGCGGACTTCTCCTTCACCGGCATCAGGGTGGTCGATTACCTGGGCGTCCAGTCGCAAGTCACTTTCAGCGCCTATCGGGACGGCCAGCTCCTGGGCAGCGTGACCCTGGGCATCGACTCAGTTACCTATTCGAGCACCTTCAGCCAGTCGACGGGGCTGACGGCCTCGATCTTCCAGAACGTGGACGAAATCCGCATCACCAACCCGGACGCCGGCCAGCCGGATATCAACGGCAACTTCCTGCTGCTCGACGAAATCGGCGTCGCCGATGCCATCGCGCCACCGACCCTCGTATCCGCCACCTTTGCCGACAACGCACTGAAGATTGGTGAAACCTCCACCGTCACCTTCGTGTTCTCCAGGGCGGTCACCGGTTTCACCACGGCCGACCTCACCGTGCCCAACGGTGCCATCAGCGGCCTTGGCTCCAGCGATGGCGGCACCACCTGGACCGGCACCTTCACTCCCAACGCCAGCGTCACCGACGCGACCAACGTCATTACCGTCGACCTGGCAGGCGTCACCAGCGTCAGCGGTGGGTTGGCAGGCAGCGGCACGGCGAATTCGAGCAACTATGCGATCGACACGCAGGCGCCGGCCATCAGCGCGGTTTCCGCAGCGACCGCCAATGGCCACTACGTCACCGGACAGATCGTCGACATCACGGTTACCTTCGATGACAACGTCACCGTCAGCGGCACACCGCAACTGACGCTGGAAACCGGCAGTAACGACCGGGTGGTGAACTACCTCAGCGGCTCGGGCACCAACACACTGACCTTCCGCTACACGATCCAGTCCGGCGATACCAGCCTGGATCTGGATTACGTGAGCACCAGCGCCCTCGCGCTCAATGGCGGCAGCATCCGCGACAGCGCCGGCAACGATGCGATCCTGACACTGGCATCGCCCGGCACAGCCGGCTCCCTCGGCGCCAACAAGGCCATCGTGATCGATTCCGCACCCGGCATCAGCAACCTGAATGGCGACAGCGTCGCCTGGGCCGGTGTGGGTAATACGGTGATGCTGGACGTTGGCGGCAACGCGGCGATGTTCGATGCGGAATTCAGCGCGCTCAACAGCGGCAACGGCAACTGGAGCGGCGCCAGCCTGACCGTACAGCGCGCCGGCACAGCGGTTTCCGCGGACATCCTTGGCCTCAATACGGCAGGTGCCTTGTTCACCGTGAACGGTGGCAACCTGCAATCCAGTGGCCAGACCTTTGCGACATTCACAAATACCGGCGGTGTTCTGACCATCACCTTCACCAGCAGCGGCACGGCGGCCACCACCGCCCTGGTGCAGGACGTAGCGCGCCACATCAGCTACCGCAGCGACACACCGAGCGGTGACGCGACCATGCGCTACACCCTCAGCGACGGTTACTCGAGCACCACCGCTAACGTGACCGTGACCAGCGACACCATCTATGTCACCAATGCCATCGACACCACCACGGTCAATGTCAGCGATGGCGTGAGCTTCAGCGAGGCGATCGCCATCGCGGCAGCAGATGTCACCGGCAGCCAGACCATCGTGATCGACGCCAGCCTGGCGGGGCAGACGGTGTCGACCTCGGCGGCCAGCGCGCTGGGCGAGAGCCTGACCCTGAACCTCGATTCCGCCAGCGGTGTCACGCTGTCCGGCGGCACCCTGTCGATCGGCTCCGGCCTGTCCCTCAACGTGGTCAACGGCGCCGGCGACACCGCCACGGTCGCCACGGCCCTGGCGGGCGCGGGAGGGCTGACCAAGAACGGCGCAGGCAGCGTGAGTCTGAGCGGCAACAATACCTATACCGGAGCGACCAGCGTCAATTCCGGTAGCCTGCTGGTCAACGGTGCCCTGACCGCAACGAGCGGCGTCAGCGTGGCTGCCGGCGCCACGCTGGGTGGTAGCGGCAGCATCGACAGCAACGTCACCCTCAACAACGGCGCCACGCTCGCCCCCGGCAGCGGTGTCGGCACCCTGACCATAGACGGCAACCTGACCATGGCGTCGGGCAGTACGCTCGCCATCGAGATCAATGGCACGACGGCCGGCACCGGCTACGACCGGGTAGCCGTGAATGGCACAGTCAATGTCTCGGGTGCGACGCTGGCGGTCACCCACGGCTATCAGGCGGGCATCGGCGACAGCTATACCATCATCGTCAACGATGCTGCGGATGCCGTGACAGGCACCTTCGGCGGTATCGGCGAGGGCGGCGTGTTCAATGCGGGCGGCAACGCCACCCAACTGACCGCCAGCTATATCGGCGGCGACGGCAACGACTTCACGCTGACCGCTCCGCTTGCGCCGACCGTCACCGACGTAACGTCCAGTACCGCCAATGGCACCTACAGGATCGGCGACACGGTCACCATCACCGTCACCTTCGATGCCGCGGTATTCGTCACCGGTGCGCCTACGCTGCAATTGGAAACCGGTACGACGGACCGCACGCTCGACTACCTGTCCGGCTCGGGCACCAACACACTGACCTTCAGCTACACCGTCCAGGCAGGCGATAGCGCCTCGGACCTCGACTATGTATCGACCTCCGCCCTGGCGCTCAACGGCGGCACCATCCGCAACGGAGCCGGCATCGACGCCCTGCTGACGCTCGCGGCGCCCGGCACGGCCGGTTCCCTGGGCGCCAACAAGGCACTGGTCATCGACGGTATACGCCCGACCGCCAGTATCGTGGTCAGTGACACGACCCTGAGCGTGGGTGAAGACACCACCGTCACCATCACCTTCAACGAAGCCGTCACCGGCCTGACCACCACCGACTTCAGCGTCGCCAACGGCACCCTCAGCGGGCTGTCCTCGTCCGATGGCGGCATCACCTGGACCGCAACCCTCACACCTGCGACCAGCGTCGAAGACAGCAGCAACCTGATCACTCTGGATAACACCGGGGTGCAGGATCTGGCGGGCAATACTGGCACCGGTAGCACCGACTCCAACAACTACGCCATCGACACCCAGCGGCCAACCGCCAGTGTCGTGGTGGCCGATAGCACCTTGAGGGTAGGAGAGACCACCACCGTCACCATCACTTTCAGCGAAGCGGTGACCGGACTGACCACAGCAGACTTCAGCGTGGCCAACGGTGCGCTCAGCAACCTCAGCAGCAGTGACGGCGGCATTACCTGGACAGCCACCCTCACGCCCAACGCCAACGTCACCGATACCAGTAACCTGATCACCCTAGACAACACCGGAGTGCAGGATCTGGCGGGCAACGCCGGTGCCGGCAGCACCGACTCCAACAACTACGCGGTCGACACCCTGCGCCCCACCGCCACCGTGGTGGTGGCCGATACCGCGCTGATCGCCGGCGAGACAACCACCGTCACCATCACCTTCAGCGAGGCCGTCACCGGCCTGACCACCGCCGACTTCACCGTCGCTAACGGCACACTCAGCGACCTGACCTCGTCCGATGGCGGCCTGACCTGGACCGCCACGTTGACGCCGACGGCCAACGTCACCGATGCCAGCAACCTGATCACACTGGACAACACCGGCTACACCGATGCCGCCGGCAACACCGGCACCGGCACCACCGACTCCAACAACTACGCACTCGATACCCAGGCACCGGCTGTCGATTCGGTCTCGGTCCCCGCCGACGGCACCTACATTGCCGGCCAGAACCTCGACTTCACCGTCAACTTCAGCGAGAACGTGGTGGTCGACACCAGCGGCGGCACACCGCGCATCGCCATCACCCTCGATACCGGCGGCACCGTCTTCGCCGACTATGTTTCCGGCTCCGGCACC
>NZ_JAOEEE010000052.1:0-26596 GCF_029837675.1 Pseudomonas sp. GD04015
CGCGGGTCTGGTGTCAGGGCAGCACCAGCCCGCCGCTGGCCTTGTGCAGCTCGCGCAGGCGGTTGCCGAGCTGTTCCAGATTGGCCTCGCCGGCCTCGATCTGCGCCACCAGCTCCGGCTCCAGCAGGCGGCGCACTTCCTGGTCCAGGCTGTGGGTCAGCTGGCGCAGGCGTGACTGGCGTTCGGCGCTGGCGGCTTCCAGTTGCTGCCACTCGCCCGGTTGCGGCAGGCCGTAGCCCGCGTCCAGCAGTTCCGCCGGGCGGCTGAGGAAGCCGCTGTTGTCGAGGATCTGCCGCAGGGTGGCGTCGGCCTCGGCGAAGCGCCCGTCGAGCCGGTCCTCGCGGGCGCCCAGGTAGCGCTGCTTGAGCTGCTCCTGGGCCAGCAGCAGCTGGCGGCGCAGGGCGGCCTGTTCCAGCAGCAGCAGGGCGGCGCCGGCACGCAGGTCGGCCCGGGCGAACCACTCGCGGCGCTGCTCGGGGGGCAGCGCCAGCCATTCCTCCACCTCCCGCTGGGGCACGTCCAGGCGCTCGCGCAGTATCGTGAACATGGCCTGGTAGCGGTCGCGGAAGGAGTCGAAGCGATAGCCCAGGCGCAGCGCCTCGCGCGGGTCGGCCAGCACGCTGCGGTCGGCCAGCCCACGCGCCTCGAGCACGTCCAGCAGGCCGGTGGGCATGATGCTGTCGAGGTCCTGCAACTCGCGGCGGCCGGTGCCGCTGCGCAGCAGCTTGAGGGTCTCCACCGCGCAGTTGTTGGAGAGGAACCAGTAGTCGCCGTCGTAGCTCCAGTGCTGCTCGGCGGCGCGCTGCACCAGGCGTTCGAGTTCGTCGCGGGACAGCCGCAGCGGCACCGAGGACAGGCCGCGCAGCTCGACCTTGGTGTATTCCTCGATCACCTGGGCCAGCGGCAGGATGAACAGGCGCGACGGGTAGGCGCCGGTCAGGCCGTCCCAGCTGGACAGCTGCACGTCGCCGACGAAGGCGCGGTAGGACAGCACCAGATGCTGGTCCAGGTCCAGCCGGCAGGCCGGCCCGCGCGGCCGCCCCGGCGCGCACACCACCAGGCGCAGCATGCTGTGGCCCCAGCGGCTGGCCCACTGCTGGTTGGGTTCGGCGAGCAGGTAGTCGACCTCGTAGACCCGCTCCGGGTCGAGCCGGCCGAGGGGCTGGCGGCCGAAGTCGCTGCCGGCGTTGAGGTAGGCGTAGTCGCCGGCGCATTCGGCCTGCGCCGCGGGCTGCCAGGCGAAGTGCTCGCGCAGGTGGCGCTGCAGGCCGGGGCGGCGGCAGGCGTAGGTCGGATCGAGCAGGAAGTACTCCATGTTCACCGCGACGAACTCGCGCGGGTTGCTCAGCTCGTAGGGGTCGGGGCTGCGCGCCACCTGGCCGTTGCCGTGCTCGCGGGCGCCGCGGCGCCCGACCCTCTGCGGCCAGCCGGCCAGGTCGAGCAGGCGCGGGTCGTCGCTGAGGCTGAAGCGGCGCCCGGTCTGCCCGCGGCAGAGGTCGCGCTGGCCGACCGGGCCGGCGCTGGCGAGGCTGGCGTCGCAGCGCCACTGCTGCAGGCGCTCGGCTGCAGGCCACAGGCGGGAGCGGTCGTACAGGTGGGTCAGTTCGTGCAGCACGGTGGCCAGCAGTTCGCGGCGCAGGCTGCCGTGGGGGCGGCCGCTGGCGGCATCGGCCTGGGCGGGGTCGAGCAGGCGCGGCAGCAGGCGGGCGTTGAGGCTGAGCGAGCGGGGGCCGGTCAGGCGGCCGTAGACGTGGGCGGGCAGGTCGTCAGACCAGTCGACCCGCACCTGGCGGTCCAGGCGCTGGACGAAGCTCGGCGGCAGGGCGGCCCCGGCCTGGTCGAGCAGTGCCTGGCTGGCCTGGCGCTCGGCGGCGGAGAGGCCGCGGGCGTCCAGGCTCAGGCGCAGTTCGGCATGGGCGCCGGCGCAGATGCCGGCCAGCAGCAGTGCGACCAGCCGGCGCGCGGCGCGCGCAATCACAGGGCGAGTATGGCTTCGGCCAGTTGCCGGTCGGAGGCGTGGCGGGCTTCCGGCAGTTGTTCGCGCAGGGTGGCGAACGCCGCTTCCAGGCTGGCGCCGCGGATGTCGCCCTGGCTGGCGACGAAGCTGGCGGCGTCGTCGCGGGCGGCCAGCACCACCTTCATGTCGCGGACCGAGGTGGTGGTGTCGGAGGTGAAGTCCAGGCTGCGATCCAGGGCACGAACGATGATGTTGCTGGTGGCCACCAGGGTCTGCGCCTGGGCGTGTCCGGCGAGGCAGAGGGTGGCGGCGAGCATGATGTGTTGCAGATGGCGCATGGTGGTTCCTGGCTTCGGTTGGTGCGGATGCCTATTGGACGAGAACTGGCGCCGGCGGTTCAAGCCCCGGCCGGTGATGCGGTGAGGGTAGCGGCACGGCGCGCGGGCATCCAGCGCCGCTCCGCTGACGGTGTTCCTCCAGGTTGGGAAAGGCGCCGTTCGACGGTGGGACGAGAGTGTTTCGATTCATTTATGTTATGTTATAACAATTATGAAAATACCCAGACAGGTTCCCGCCGTGCTCGATGAAGCCGAACTGCTGGCCATGCCCGCTTCCGACTACATGAACGCCCGCCAGCAGCAGTTCTTCCGCCAGCGCCTGCTCGACGAGCGGGACGCGCTGCGCCGGCGCATCGCCGAGGAGTTCGCCGGCCTGCGCGAGCAAGAGCCGACCAGCGACCCGGCGGACGCCGGCAGCGCCGAGGAACAGCGCCAGTGGCAGCTGCGCCTGCTGGAGCGGGAGAAGCGCCTGCTGGACAAGATCGACGACGCCCTGCAACGCCTGGCCCAAGGCGAGTACGGCTGGTGCGCGGAGACCGGCGAGCCCATCGGCCTCGCCCGGCTGTTGCTGCGCCCGACCGCGACCCTCTGCGTCGAGGCCAAGGAACGCCAGGAGCGGCGCGAGCGACATATCCGTGACCTGTGAGGAAAACCCGATGGAGAACCGTCTACCCGTCACCGTGCTGTCCGGCTTTCTCGGCGCCGGCAAGAGCACCCTGCTCAACCACGTGCTGAGGAACCGCGACGGCCTGCGCGTGGCCGTGATCGTCAACGACATGAGCGAGATCAACCTCGACGGCGAGGCGGTGCAGCGCGACGTCAGCCTCAACCGCGCCGAGGAGAAGCTGGTGGAGATGAGCAACGGCTGCATCTGCTGCACCCTGCGCGAGGACCTGCTGGAAGAGGTCGGCCGCCTGGCCCGGGAGGGCCGCTTCGATTACCTGCTGATCGAGTCCACCGGCATCAGCGAGCCGCTGCAGGTGGCCGAGACCTTCACCTTCCGCGACGAGCAGGGCCAGAGCCTGTCCGACCTGGCCAGGCTGGACACCATGGTCACGGTGGTCGACGGGGTGAACTTCCTGCGCGACTTCCAGGCCGCCGAGAGCCTGGCCAGCCGGGGCGAGACGCTGGGTGAGGAAGACCACCGGGCCATCACCGACCTGCTGATCGAGCAGGTGGAATTCGCCGACGTGCTGCTGATCAGCAAGGCCGACCTGATCGGCGCCGAGCAGTGCGCGGAGTTGCAGGCGATCCTGCGCCGGCTCAACACCCACGCGGACATCCTGCCGATGCGCCTGGGCGAGGTGGCGCTGGAGCGGGTGCTGAACACCGGCCGCTTCGACTTCGACCGGGCCGCGGAGGCGCCCGGCTGGCTCAAGGAAATGCGTGGCGAGCACGTGCCGGAGAGCGAGGAGTACGGCATCGCCTCGACCGCCTACCAGGCGCGTCGGCCGTTCCACCCGGAGCGCTTCTTCGCCTTCCTCGACCGCCCGTGGGAGAACGGCAAGCTGCTGCGTTCCAAGGGCTACTTCTGGCTGGCCAGCCGCTACCGCGAGGCTGGCAGCTGGTCGCAGGCCGGCGGCC
Source organism: Pseudomonas sp. GD04015 (assembly GCF_029837675.1). Taxonomy (NCBI): domain Bacteria; kingdom Pseudomonadati; phylum Pseudomonadota; class Gammaproteobacteria; order Pseudomonadales; family Pseudomonadaceae; genus Pseudomonas; species Pseudomonas sp. GD04015. The sequence continues at coordinate 3,880 of NZ_JAOEEE010000052.1, forward strand.
TGATGCGCTACGGCCAGGCCGGGCGCTGGTGGCGCTTCGTGCCGCGCGAACAGTGGCCGCAGGACGAGGAAGGCCTGCGCACGGTGCTGGGCAAGTGGGACGCGGCGGTGGGGGACTGCCGCCAGGAACTGGTGTTCATCGGCCAGGGCATCGACTTCGACCGGCTGCGCGCCGAACTCGACGCCTGCCTGCTGAGCGACACGGAGATGGCCGAAGGGCCGGCCGGCTGGGCGCTGCTGCCCGATCCGTTCGCGGCAGCCGCCTAGCCTAGCGATCCATCCAGACGCCCTTGCTCTGCCGTTCGCAGGCGGGCTTGAGGTAGCGGGCGTCGGTGGCCACGCCGTAGTAGTGGATGTCCTGCTGGTACGGCGTGCCCTGCACGCGGGCGTTGCGGCACTCGCCGAAGGCGCCGCTGGGGCACTGCTCGACGAAACGCACCTCGACCTTCTGGCCCTTCAGCTGCGGCGCGCAGAAGCCGGTGCGGAACAGGTTGGCGGGGATGGTGCGGTTCTGCTGGCAGAGCTTCACTTCCAGCTCCTGGCCCTCGCTGTGCACCACGCAGGCCTCGGCCCAGGCCTGGCCGGCGAGGCCCAGCAGCAACAGGGTGGCAATGACGCGCATCGTTCGTCTCCTGAATCGGTGCGGCGACTTTAGCCTTTCCCGCCGTCGCGCGAAACCGCACCATAGGGTCATGCTCGCCAACATCCCCACGCATCTGATCGCCGGCCCGCTGGGCGCCGGCAAGACCAGCCTGATCCGCCACCTGCTGGCACACAAGCCGGCGGCCGAGCGCTGGGCGGTGCTGATCAACGAATTCGGCCAGATCGGCCTGGACCAGGCGCTGCTGACCGGCGGCCAGGACGGCGTGGCCATGGCCGAGATTCCCGGCGGCTGCCTGTGCTGCGTCGGTGGCGCGCCGTTCCAGGTGGGACTGACCCGCCTGCTGCGCCAGGCCCGGCCGGACCGCCTGCTGATCGAACCTTCCGGCCTGGGTCATCCGGCCGAGCTGCTGCGCCAGCTGGGCGAGGCGCCGTGGGCCGGGGTGCTGGCCGTGCAACCGCCGGTGCTGGTGTTGGACGCGGCGGCGCTGGCGGCGGGCCAGGCGCTGCCCGACAGCCAGCAGACGGCGCTGCCGCTGGCCGGTGTGCTGCTGCTGAACAAGGCGGAAGGGCTGGACGCGGCGGCTCGGGCGCGCCTGCAGGCACGCCTGCCAGACCTGCCGCTGCGCTGGACCCAAGGTGGCGAGCTGGACTTCGCCGAGTTGCCCGGCAGCGCCGTGCGCGCCGGCCCGGCCGACGAGGCGCTGCAACTGCCGGAGGGCGGTGCTCCGCTGGCGCAGGTCTGGCGCGACCCCGCCCGGCCGATCTGCCAGGTGCAGGCTCAGGCCGAGGGCTGGAGCATCGGCTGGCGCTTCCACCCCGGTCAGGTGTTCGAGCTGGAGCGGGTGCAGGCCTGGCTGGCCGGACTGCCCTGGCGCCGAGCCAAGCTGGTGCTGCGCGGCGTCGACGGTTGGCGGTCGGCCAATGCCCTGGACGGTGAGGCGCTCGACTGGCGCGCCAGCGAGTGGCGCAAGGACTCGCGCCTGGAACTGATCTTCGCCGCGCCGCAGGCGGCCGAGGAACTGACCGCCTCGCTGATGGCCTGTCTGCGCGGGCCGGCGTGATCCGCCGGCCCGTCGGAGCCCGCATCGCTCAGGGGTGGGCGTTGAACCAGGCGAGGATCTTGCCCGGCGACACGGCGAACCACTCGTGCCCGCCCAGCGGCTCGGTGTGCCGCGCCGTCTCTATGCCCTGCTGCAGCAGGCGGTCGTAGTACAGGTCCATGCTCCACCAGGGCACCACCGGGTCGATGAAGCCGTGCAGGAACAGGGTCGGTGGATGATCGGCCGGCAGTTGGCCGGGCACCACGCAGAGCGGTCCGCTGCAGGTGGCGTAGGAGCCGGACTGGATCGCCAGCGCCTTGAAGCGCCCCGGGAAGGACACCGCCATGCGGCTGCTGTTGTAGCCGCCGCTGGAGATGCCGGTGGCGTACTGGCGCTGTCCGTCGAGTGGGCCGAAGTGGCCGCTGGCGATGGCGCCCAGCACGTTGCCGAGGAAGTCGTAGTCGGTGCTCAGCTCATAGGCCTGGGCAAGGCCGGGGATGTTGGTCTGCCAGAACAGGTCGGCCGGCGCGCTGGGGGCGATCACCGCGTAGCCGTTGTCGAGCAGGGTTTTCACCAGCTTGCCTTCGTGGAAGCCGCCGAAGGGCAGGTTGCCGGTGTAGCTGAAGTCATCGAGCGGGAAGAACGAGCCCTGGTAGATCAGCACCACCGGCCAGCCGGCGGCCGGCGGTGTGCCCAGGGGCGTCTGGTAGATCACCTGGCGGGCGCCGACCAGGCCGGAGTCGATCCAGGTGGTGCGGTGGGGGCAGCTGACCTTGGCGGGCGAAAGGAGGGTGCGGGAGCGTTCGCTGCAGCGCGAATCGGCCATGGCGAGCTGGGGCAGGGTGAGGGCGAGCAGGCAGAGGAGCAAGGTGCGGAAAGCGATCATGGGGGTGATCTCCGTCGTTGTTGTTGTTCGATTGCTCGTCAAATAGAAACAGGAATTCCGATTCCGTCAAGTTGGAGAGGATCACTCTTGTCGGCGAAGGGGAACGGAAGGCCATGTCCCAATCGAGTGCTGTTGGCGAGGGCGATGACCCCATGGGAGCGGCTGGCGGCTGACAGGAGGCTTCGCGGACAAGTCCGCTCCCACAGAGGGTGAGCGGGACAACAACGGTTGATTCAGGCAACGAGCCCCATCGGCGAAGGCGGGGCGGGGAGTGGATCAAGGGTGGCGCTGGAACCAGTCGAGGATCTTGGCGGGGGAAGCGGCGAACCACTGGTGGCCGCCCGTCGGCTCGCTGTACAGCGCCGTCTCGATGCCCTGGTACAGCAGGCGGTCGTGGTAGGGCTGCATGCTGCTCCAGGGCACCACGCGGTCGGCCAGGCCGTGCAGGAACAGGGTGGCGGGATGGTCGGCCGGCAGCTCCTGCGGCACCTGGCAGCGGGCGCCCACGCAGGTGGCGAACGAGGCCGACTGGATCGCCAGGGCCTTGAAGCGGCCAGGGAAGGACACGGCCATGCGACTGGTGTTGTAGCCGCCGCTGGAAATGCCGACGGCGTACCAGCGGCTGGCGTCCAGTTTGCCGAAGCGACCGCCGTTCATGGCGGCGAACAGGTTCTCGAAGAACAGCCGGTCGTTGCTGTGCGCGTAGTCGTAGGCGTACTCCGGCTCGTTGGTCTGCCAGGCCTCGGCGGCCGTCAGCGCGTTGGGCGCGATCACCGCGTAGCCGTTGTCGAGCAGGGCGCGGATCAGCATGCCCTGGTAGAGGCCGCCGAACGGCATGTTGGCGGTGTAGGTGAAGCCGTTCACCTGCACCAGGGAACCGTGGAACAGCAGGACGACCGGCCAGCCGCCGGCGGGAGCGGTGCCGGTGGGCACTTGGAACACCACCTTGCGCGGCGCTTCGGCGCCGGAATCGATGGAGACCGTCTGGATGCTGCAGCTGATGGCGGAGCCGGAGCCGTTGGCGATGCAGCGGGAGGCGGCGAGGGCGGGGCTGGAGAGGGCGAACATCCCCAGGAGCGCGAGGATCAGGGCGGAACGATTGGGCATGAGCGACTCCGAGGTGGGGCGATGGGTCTCGGAGGATTTGACGCGATGCCCTGGCAAATATCACGTTTATTTGGCGCCAGAATTACGGCATGCGATGGGTGGCGCGGCTAAACGCGACAGGCCCTGGCAGAAAAATATCGTGCCGCTCTTGCCACCGTTTCGATTGCCGTCTAGATTATCGGAACCGATGTTCCGATTCCGATAAAAACAACACTGGAGGTCATCGTGATGCATCAAGGAAGAGGCCTGGCGGTCGCCGGCCTGGCTCTGCTCGGCGCGCTCCCCCTCGGGGTGGCGCAGGCGTTTCAGGTGCGTTCGGGCGACTGGACCACCTCGCTCGACACCACCGTGTCCTACGGCGTCAGCTACCGCATGGAGGGGCAGGACAGCAAGCTGATCGCCCGCGCCAACGGCGGCAGCGGCAGCAATTCCGCGCTGATCAACTCCGACGACGGCAACCTCAACTTCCGCAGGGGCGACCTGTTCTCCGAGATGGTCAAGGTGGTCTCGGAGATGGACCTGCGCTACCGGGAGCGCCACGGCCTGTTCGTCCGCGGCCGCGCCTTCTACGACTTCGAGCTGGAGGACGACTCCCGCCGCCACCGCCAGATCAGCGACGGCGGCCTGGACGAGGCCGGCTCCAGCGCCGACCTGCTGGACGCCTTCGTCTACGGCAGCTGGACGGTCAACGAACGCGATCTCAACGCGCGCCTGGGGCGCCAGGTGATCAACTGGGGCGAGGGCCTGTTCTACCAGAACGGCATCGGCGCGACCAACCCGGTGGACATCAACGCCCTGCGCGCGCCCGGCTCCGAGATCAAGGAGGCCTACCTGCCGACCTTCATGATCTACGGCTCCTACGAGCTGCGCGACAACCTCACGGTCGAAGGCTACTGGCAGCCGGGCAAGGCCTGGGAGGCGTCGAAGATCGACCCCTGCGGCACCTACTTCTCCACCCTCGACCCGCTCGGCGAGGACTGCGAATACCTGTCCGTCGCGCCGCTGCAGGAGCAGGTCACCGGGCTCGCCGGCGGCGCCCTGGCGTTCGACAGCCCGGCCGCGGCCCAGGCCTGGGCCAACGGCCTGCCGCCGGGCATGGTCAACGACCTGCTGCGCAGCTACATCCCCACCACCTTCATCCCCCGCGCCCAGGACATCGACGCCGATGGCGCCGCCCAGTACGGCCTGGCCCTGCGCTGGTACGTGCCGGCGCTGAACGACACCGAGCTGGGCTTCTACTACCTGCGCTACAACATGCAGGTGCCGATGATCGGCCTCACCGTCGGCCAGCCGCTGGTGCTGCCGGTGGTCGGCGCGCTGCCCAACGCCAGCAGCTCGCGCTACTACGCCGAGTACCTGGAGAAGCGCGACCTGTTCGGCATCAGCTTCAACACCTCGATCGGCGGCGACAGCATCTTCAACGGCCTGTCCCTCGCCGGCGAGCTGAGCTACCGGCCGGACACCCCGATCGCCCTCGGCCTCAACGAGTACCTGCCGATTGCCCTGCTCAACCCGCAGGGGCTGCCGGCCGGCACGCGCCTGGACGGCTACCGCGAGAAGGACATGTACCAGGCCTCGCTGGCGGCCATCTACAACTTCACCGGCCTGCTCGGCGCGGACTCGGCCGTGCTGTTCTCCGAGGTGGTGGCCAGCCGCGTGCAGGGCCTGGAGTCGGACGTCGACTACTACGAGGCCACCAGCAGCGCGTACGGCGCCCAGGCCAGCCTGCAGCTGACCTACACCAACGTGTTCAACCTGGTGAACCTGGTGCCCAGCGTCGGCTACCAGTACAGCATCAACGGCGTGGCGCCGCAGCTCACCAACGGCCTGGACGAAGAGGCGCAGAGCTGGTCGGTGGGCCTGGACGCGATCTACCAGGAAGCGCTGACCGTCGGCGCCAAGTACGTCGGCTACAGCGGCGGCGGGCTGTCGAACAAGCGCACCGACCGCGACTACCTGACCTTCAACATCAAGTACAGCTTCTGAGAGGGAACGCCATGCATCGCCTGAGAATCACCCTGCTGGCCGCCGCCCTCATGGCCGCACCGCTGGCCATGGCCCAGGTCGCCGCCGACCAGGCGGCCCGCCTGGGGCAGGACCTGACCCCGCTGGGCGCCGAGAAGGCCGGCAACGCCGCCGGCACCATCCCCGCCTGGGACGGCGGCCTGGCCCGCGACGCGAACGCCTTCGACGCCAAGCTCGGCTACAAGGACCCCTACGCGGCCGACCAGCCGCTGTTCACCATCACCCACGCCAACGCCGGGCAGTACCGCGAGCAGCTCAGCCCCGGCCAGCTGGCCATGCTCGAACGCTACTCGGGCAGCTGGAAGCTCAACGTCTACCCGACCCGGCGCTCGGCCTCCTACCCGGACAAGGTGTACGCCGCGATCAAGGGCAACGCCGCCACGGCGCGGCTGATCGAGAACGGCAACGGCATCGCCGACTTCAAGGTGGCCACGCCCTTCCCGATCCCCCAGTCGGCGCTGGAAGTGCTGTGGAACCACTTGGTGCGCTACCGCGGCGACAGCGTCAAGCGCTACTACGCCCAGGCCGTGCCCCACGCCAGCGGCAACTACTTCATGACCCAGATCGAGGACCTGTTCCTGTTCAACCAGGATGCCGGCGACGCCAGCAAGGACAACGGCAACGTGCTGTTCTACTTCCGCCAGTCGGTGCTGGCGCCGGCGCGCCTGGCGGGTACCGAGCTGCTGGTCCACGAGACCGTCGATCAGGTCAAGGAACCGCGCCTGGCCTGGCTCTACGCCGCCGGCCAGCGCCGCGTGCGGCGCACGCCGAACGTGGCCTACGACTCGCCCGGCACCGCCTCCGAGGGCATGCGCACCACCGACAACTTCGACATGTTCTCCGGCGCGCCGGACAAGTACGACTGGCAACTGATGGGCAAGCGCGAGATGTACGTGCCCTACAACAGCTACCGCTTCGCCTCCAGGGCCAACAAGTACGGCGACATCGTCAAGCCCGGCCACGTCAACCCGGACCTGCTGCGCTACGAGCTGCACCGCGTGTGGCACGTGCGCGCCACCCTCAAGGCCGGCCAGCGCCACCAGTACAAGCAGCGCGACCTGTACTTCGACGAGGACAGCTACCAGATCCTGGTGGTGGACCACTACGACAACCGCGACAACCTGTGGCGCGTCGGCGAGTCCTACACGCTCAACCTGTACGACCAGCCGCTGATCTGGACCAAGGGCGACGCGGTATATGACCTGATCGGCGGCCGCTACGTGATCGGCATATTGTCCAACGAAGAACCGGCGGACCAGTTCGATATCGCCCTGAAGCCCACCGACTTCACACCGGCGCAATTACGCCGCGATAGTCGTCGCTGATATTGGCGCAAATAAGCGGATCAACTTTGCGCAACTTGCAGATAACGGCAGACCACCCGGGAAAGTTCCGCGGGAAGAACTTCCCGGGGCGTCACGCCGAGACTGCCGACCATGGTGAAGTAGTTCAGCCCGGAGAGCAGCAGGTGGGCGCCGAGGTCGGCCGCCTGCTCCGGTGCCGGGTGCCCCAGGCTGTCGCGGTGGCTCAGCACGATGCGTCCGAAGGTCTGGCCGATGTAGGCGTTGAGCTGGTGGAAGCGCTGGCGGAACTGGGGGTCCATCGAGCTGCGCCGGATCAGCGCGCGAAGCAGGCCTTCGCGGCCTTCGAAGAGGCTCACCACGCCACCGATGAAGGCTTCCACCTGGCGCTCCAGGGGCGCCGCCTCGCCGGCGATGTCCGCCGCCAGGCCGTCGATGGCGGCGCGGCTCTGTTCAACGAAGCGCTCGTGCACGGCGTACAGCAGCACGTCCTTGTCGCCGAGCAGGCGGTAGAAGGTGCCGACCGAGGACTCGGCCAACTGGGCGATCTGGGAAATGCCGGTCTCTTCGAACTGGTTGTCGGCGAGCAGATCGGCGGCGACGTTGAGGAAGCGTTCCAGAGCCTTCTTGCTGCGTGTCTGGGTGGGACTGGCAATGCTGTACATGATCGGCTCTCGAAACGGCGCTGCCCGATTCTAGGGGGTTTGCCAGGGCAAGGCAAATAACGGGAGATGAACTAGAGGCGAAATAAAAGTTGATTGCCAGAGCAACTTTGTCGGTATCGGAAAGTTGCTCTGGCAAGGCTGTTTTATTGTCAACGAATAATGTGGGGAAGAACTTTCAATGGAATATATCGACTTGCCCAACGGCCGTTTCGCCTATATCCGCCAGGGCCGGGGATACCCGGTGCTGCTGCTGCACGGCCTGGGTTCCTCGCTGCTCGACTGGCAGCCGCAGATCGAACACCTGTCGCCGCATTGCGAAGTGATCGCCATGGACGTGCGCGGGCACGGCCGCAGCGAGCCGCTGCGGGCGCCGGTGAGCATGGCCGAGCTGGCCGCGGACGTGGCCGACTTCATCCGTGCCCTGGGCATCGGGCCGTGCCTGCCGGTGGGCATCTCCATGGGCGGCATGCTGACCTTCCAGCTGCTGGCCGACCACCCCGAGCTGGTGCGCGCGGCGGTGGTGATCAACAGCGCGCCGAGCTTCCCGGTCGACTCCTGGAAGGTGCGCTGCCAGGTCTGGCTGAGGCTGGGCCTGGTGCGCTTGCTGGGCCTGCCGGCGCTGGCCCGGATGCTGGCCGGCAAGCTGTTCCCCAAGCCGGAGCAACAGGCGCTGCGCGAGCTGATGACGCAGCGCATCGCCGGCAACGACCGCACCTCCTACCTGTTCGCCATGCGCGCCATTCCCGGCTGGTCAGCCCTGCCGGCGGCGGGCGAGGCGGAGGTGCCGCTGCTGGTGGTCAGCGGCGACCGCGACTACACCCCACTGGACTACAAGCGCGCCTACCTGGGCCAGTTGCGCAACGCCCGCCTGGAAGTGGTGGAAGACTCCGGCCACGCCACTCCATTGGACCAGCCGGAGCGGCTGAACCGGCTATTGCAGGCCTTTATCGCCGAGTATTCGGCACCTTTGCCCGACTGACGCGCCCACGGCGCGCCGTTACACTGGCCGTAGTCTTTCGCCGCGGCGCGCTTTCATGCAATTGCATCCCTGGTCCCACCCCACCTCCGCCGGTTTCACCCTCACCGGCTGGCACACCCCGCCCAGCGGCAAGCCGCTGCTGCACTTCCTGCACGGCAACGGCTTCTGCGGCCGCGCCTACGAGCCGATGCTGGCGCCGCTGGCCGAGCACTTCGACCTCTGGCTGTGCGACGTGCAGGGCCACGGCGATACCGAGCACGGTGGCCGCTTCCATGGCTGGAACCGCAGCGCAGAACTGGCGGTGGAGGCCTTCGAGGCCGGCCGCGGAAGGTTCGGCGAGGTGCCGCGCTTCGCCCTCGGGCACAGTTTCGGCGGGGTGCTGACCAGCCTGATCCTGGCCCGCCAGCCGCAGCTGTTCCAGCGCGCCGCGCTGCTCGATCCGGTGCTGTTCAGCAAGGCGATGATGGGTGTGATGGCGCTGTCCGAACTGGTCGGCCTGCACCGGCGCAATGTGATGGCGAAGAAGTCGGAGGCGCGCCGCCGGCACTGGCCGGATCGCGCCAACGCCTTTTCCCTGCTGCGGGGGCGCGGCATCTTCCGCGGCTGGAGCGACGCCGCGCTGCAGGCCTACGTCGACCATGCGCTGAAGGATGCCGCCGCCGGCGGCGTCGAGCTGAAGTGTCGGCCGAGCCGCGAGGTGGACATTTTCAGCTCCTTCCCTCGCCGCCTGTGGCCGTCCCTGGCCAGGCTGAGCACCCCGACCCTGCTGCTCTACGGCAGCCAGACCTATCCCTTCGTCGGCCAGTCCGCCCGCCGCCTGAGCGCGCTGAACGGGGCGGTGACCATCGCCGAGGTGCCGGGCGGGCACTGCTTCATGCAGGAGCACCCCGAGGACACCGCCGCGCGGGTCTTGGCCTTCCTCCGACCGGAGGGCTGAGGGTGGGGGCCAGCCGCGAGGACGTGTGGCTGGCGCTGTCCGCGCTCTGGCTGGACAACCAGCTGAACGAACACGATCACCGCCACATCGCTGGTGTGCTGCACGCCAGCGGCCTGCCGGCGGACGAGCTGCGTGCCATCTACCTGGAGGAAGTCGCGCCGCTGCTGTGGACCAATCACTGGGTGGCGGCGGGGGCCTGGGAAGGCTTCGATCCTGCCTGGCTCAGTGCCGGTTGCCGCCGTTTCCAGGCATTGCGCGGGCGCCGCTGGCATCGCTGGCGCTGTCGCCTGCTGCGCAGGCCCATGACCTACGCCGCCGAGCCGGAGTGGCGGCAGGTGATGGCGCGGCTGGCGGAGCTGCGGGAGTAGGTATCAGTCGACCCGGCGCTGGTCGTTCGGCCGCGGATGACTGCGGCGCCAGTCGTCGAGCTGGATCACCTTGTCGTCGGCCGGCGACGGCGGCTGGAAGGGGTGCGGTTCCAGCTCGATGCTGCCCAGGTGGCGGCCGTACATGCTGACGGTGCCGCTCAGGCGCTGCTCGCCGGTGACGGTGAACTCGAAGCCGTAGATGCGCGCCACCCGGCGCTGGCCGCGGATGTCGCGGACGAAGGCCAGGCGGCGGAAGGCGACGTTGCCATCGAGCAGTTCCACGTCCAGCTTGGCGCAATGCTGCTTGGCCAGCGCCAGGGCGCGCTCGCGGATGCCGTGGCCGCGCCACAGCCAGGCGCAACCGGCGGCGAACAGCATCAGAAGCAGTACATCCAGCAGATCGATCATGTGGACTCCGGTGTTTACAGGCCAAGCTTAACCGATCCGTGACGCCGCGCTCAGCTGCCGCTTGAGCCGGCCGGACTTCTTGGATAGGGTCGCGTCCTGCCATTCCCGCATGAAAAGGATGTCCCCATGCAATGCCCCGTCTGCCGCGACTCGCGCCTGCAACCCACCCGCCTCGACGAAGGCCTGCTCGCCCACGGCTGCCAGCAGTGCTCCGGCACGCTGGTGGCGCTGCTCTACTACCGCGACTGGGCCGAGCGGGCGCCGCAGGACGAGGCGCCGGAAGGCGAGCTGCAGGCCGAGCCGCTGAACGAGAGCGCCCATGCGCTGACCTGCCCCAAGTGCGCCAGGCTGATGAGCAAGTTTCAGATCAGCGGTACCCGCAGCAATCGCCTCGACCTGTGCACCACCTGCGACGAAGCCTGGCTGGACGGCGGCGAATGGCAGTTGCTCAAGGCCCTGCAGCTGAGCCGCAGCATCCCGGCGATCTTCAGCGAGGCCTGGCAGCGCCGCGTGCGCCAGGAGAGCGCCGAGCAGGCCCGCCGCGAGCGCTTCGCGCGCATCGCCGGCGAGGACGCCGTGGCCCGTGCCGACGAGGTGCGCGCCTGGCTCAAGGACCATCCGCAGCGCCGCGAGCTGCTGTTCTACATCGGCCACGAGTGAGCCGGCGGTGAAGACCTGGCAGCGCTGGCTGCTGATCGTCGTCGTCGCGCTGGGCGCGGGCCTCTGGCTGTGGACGCGGGACGAAGCGCTCGACCCTCGGGCCCTGGCCTGGCTGGAGGAGGTGGCCGCGCCCGGCGAAAGCGCCGCCTACCACCAGTTGATGGGCCTGGATGCCCCCGCCGGCCAGGACACGGCCGCCGCCGGGCGGCAGATCCTCGAGGCCCATCGCCAGTGGCGGGCGCAGCATCATTATCACGAGTCGATGGTGGCCGAGGCCGAGCGTGCGCGCATCGCCCTGCCCGGCAAGGCGCTGTGCGCGCTGGCCGAAGGCGACTGCCTGCAGCGCCTGCGCGCGGACCGCGCCGGGCTGGACGCGCTGCTGGCGCGCCATGCCGAGCTGCTGGAGCGCTACCAGCGGCTGCTGGCCCTGGACGACTACCACACCCTCAGCCAACCGAGCGCAGACGAGCCGCTGGCCAACTTCTCCAGCCTCGACCAGGCCAACCGGCTGCTCGCCGCCCGGGCGCTTGCCCTGGCGGACGCGGGCCGGGGCGACGAGGCGCTGGCTCTGCTGCAACAGGATGTGGCGCGGTTGCGCGCCTGGCTGGCACAGGCCGACAACCTGATCCTCAAGATGATGCTGGGGCGCCTGCTCGGGCGCGATCTCGACAGCCTGGCGGTGCTCGTGCGGGAGGGGCTGATCGCCAGGCCCGAGCCGCAGCCGGCGCTGAGCGAGGCGGAGCGTTCGCTGCACATGCCCATGCGGCGCGAGTTCGCCCTGCTCGGCAACGGCTTCCTGCACATGATGGACGACCCGCAGATCACCGCCGAACTGGCCGGCGGCGCCTGGCAGCTGAGCCTGCTGTACAAGCGGCACATGACGATCAACGACAGCCTGCCGGCCTACCTGCGCGTGGCCGAGGACTCGCGCCTGGACCCGCGCGCCTTCGCCGAGCTGGCGCAGCGAGGCGATCGGCCGCAGCCGGGCCTGTGGCGTCGCGCGCGCAACCCGATCGGCGTGGTGCTGGGCGGCATCGCGATGCCCAACTTCCATGTCTACCTGGCGCGGATGCACGACCTGGACGCCAAGCTGGCCCTGTTCGCCAGCCTCGGCCAGGCCGTGCCGGAAGCGGACAATCCCTACTACCCGGGCCGCAAGGCGAGCTGGAGCCAGGAACAACGGGTCTACTGCTTCGCCGGGCCGCTGGCGGACGAGCGGGGCCTGCGCTGCCTGCCCTGGACGGAGCCGCCCGCCCGCTGAGCCGCTAGTGAGGGGCGGTCAGGCGTGGGTCAGGTACCAGCGCCAGTCCTGCTCGCCCACCTCGCCCATGAACTGGCGGTACTCGGCCCACTTGATCGCCAGGAATACCTTGAGGAAGTCCTCGCCCAGCGCCTCGCGGGCCCAGCTGGAGCCTTCCAGGGCACGCAGGGCGGTGAGCCAGTCGGTGGGCAGGGTCTCGCGGACCTGCTCGTAGCCGTTGCCGACGATGGCCTCGCCCGGGTCGATCTGGTTTTTGATGCCGTGGTGGATGCCGGCGAGGATCGCCGCCGCCGCCAGGTAGGGGTTGGCGTCGGCGCCGCAGATGCGGTGCTCCACGTGGCGGCTGTGCGCGGGGCCGCCCGGCACGCGGAACGATACGGTGCGGTTGTTCACTCCCCAGCTCTTGGCCAGCGGCGCGTAGCTGTTGGCCTGGAAGCGGCGGAACGAGTTGGCGTTGGGGCAGAAGATCGCCAGGGCGTCGTCCAGGGTGGCCATCATCCCGCCGATGGCGTGCCTCAACAGCGTGCCGGGCCCGCTTTCAAGGTCGGAAAGCTCTGAGGCCATCAGGTTGTTGCCGTCACTGTCCGCCAGGCTGACGTGCAGATGCAGGCCGCTGCCGGCCAGGTCGTCGAACGGCTTGGCCATGAAGCAGGCCTGCAGGCCATGTTTATTCGCCACGCCCCTGACCAGGCGCTTGTAGCGCACACCCTCGTCCACCGCCTGGAGGGCGTCGAAGCGGTGCTCCAGGGTCAGTTCGAGCTGGCCCGGGGCGTATTCCGAGATGGCCGTGCGCACCGGCAGGCCCTGCACTTCGCAAGCGGCGTAGAGGTCGTCGAGGAAGGGCTGCACCTGCTCCAGCTCGTACACGCCGTAGACCTGCGGCGCCTGGGGGCGCACGCCGTTCGCCTGTACGGCCGGCTGCGGCCGGCCATTGGCGTCGCGGTGCTTGTCCAGCAGGTAGAACTCCAGCTCCACCGCCATCACCGGGTGGTAGCCGTCCGCCTCGAGCGCCTCGATGGCGCGCACCAGCACGTGGCGCGGATCGGCCGGGCTGGCCGGCAGGCCCTGCTCGGGGTGCATGCTGACCTGCAGCTGGCCGGTGGGGATCGCGCGCCAGGGCTGCAGGGTCAGGCTGCCGGGCAGCGGGTAGGTCCAGCAGTCGGCGTCGGCCACTTCCCAGACCAGGCCGCTGTCTTCCACATCCTCGCCCTGGATGGTCAGCGCCAGGATCGAGCTGGGCAGCGGCCGGCCGTGCTCGTAGACGGCCAGCAGCTCGTCGCGGTGCAGCAGCTTGCCGCGCGGGATGCCGTTGGCGTCGATCAGCATCAGCTCGATGCTGCGGACTTCCGGGTGGGCGGCGAGGAAGTCGAGGGCTTCCTGGGGATGGGCGAATCGCATGGAGGTGTCCTTGATCTGTTCCCCTCTCCCTTTGGGAGAGGGGTTAGGGGTGAGGGTGATCCAGGCGAGGCAGAGCTGCATGTTTCGAGCCTCCCTCACCCCAGCCCTCTCCCGGAGGGAGAGGGCGTCAGAGGCGGGCGCCGGGGATGGCCAGCAGCTCGCCAAGCGCCTCGTCCAGGGTGGCGATCAGCCTGTCCACGTCCGCTTCCGTGGTGCTCGGGCAGCACAGGGTCATGTTGTGGAACGGGGTGATCAGGATGCCGCGGTTGATCAGGTACAGGTGCAGTGCCATCTGCAGCTCGTCGTGGAAGGCCGCCTCGGCCTCGGCGCCGGTCTTCGGCGACACCGGGCAGAACTGGAACTCGCTGCGCGCGCCGAGTTCGGTCACCGACCACTTCAGGTCGTGCTTGCCGATCAGCGCGCGGAAGCCGTCGGCCAGGCGCTTGGCCAGCGGCAGCATGTGCGCGTAGGCGGCCGGGGTCATCACCTGTTCCAGGTTGGCGCGCATGCAGTGCATGGCGAGGGCGTTGGCCGACAGGGTGGTGCCCATGCCGCTGTGGCCGTGGCCATGGCTGTCCTCGCTGGCGCGCTTGCGCGACTCGGTCATGGCCTCGGCCATGGCTGCGCTGCAGCCGAAGATGCCACAGGGCACGCCGCCAGCGATCGGCTTGCCGACCACGAAGAAGTCCGGGTCGAGGTCCCACAGCCGGGTGCAGCCGCCGATGTCGGTGGAGATGGTGTGGGTCTCGTCGATGATCAGCAGCGCGCCGTATTTGCGGGTCAGCTCGCGGCACTGCTGCATGAAGCCCGGTTCCGGCAGGACCATGCCGATGTTGGTCATCGCCGGCTCGCACAGCAGGGCGCAGACGTCGCCCTTCGCCAGCGCGGCTTCCAGCGCCTCGACATCGTTGAACGGGATCGAGCGGCTGTACTGGGTCAGGTCGTAGGCCTGGCCGACCAGGCCGGAGCGTGGCACGGTCTCGCCGTCGCGGTGGCGCACCATCACGTCGTCGACGGTGCCGTGGTAGCAGCCGTCGAACACCAGCAGGGTCTTGCGTCCGGTGATGGCGCGGGCCCAGCGCAGCACGTAGCGGTTGGAGTCGGTGGCGGTGGCGGTGACCTGCCAGAACGGCAGGCCGAAGCGTGCGGCCAGCAGCTCGCCGCAGACCACCGCGTCCTCGCCTGGCAGCATGGTGGTCAGGCCGTTGGCGCCCTGCTCGGCGAGGGCCCTGGCGATCGGCTCCGGCGAGTGGCCGAACATGGTGCCGGTGTCGCCCAGGCAGAAGTCGATGTATTCGTGGCCGTCCATGTCGTAGAAGCGCGCGCCCCTGGCGTGCTCGACGAACAGCGGCACCGGGGTCGACCAGTCGGCCATCCAGTGCATCGGCACGCCGCCGTACAGGGAGTGGCGGGCGCGCTCAGCCAGGGCCACGGATTTGGGATTGCGGGCGAGGAAGCGCTCGCGCTCGCGGGCGGCGAAGGTCTCCACGGCGGACGGGCTGATACCGCTGGCAGTCATGCTGAACACCTCGTTCGAATTTCTGCACATGCTATTTTGTGATCACAAAAATATCAACTGATGGTTTAATAGCCGTATTTAACGCCGTTTTCCTTATGTATGTGATCACAAAAGACCAGGAGCACATGATGCGAGACTGTTCCCTGACCCTCAGCCAATTGCCCGCGCCGCCACGGGATCGCTGACGCCATGGCTGACAATCTGCAGGAAAGACTCTACCAACGGATTCGCGAAGGCCTGCTCGAAGGGCGCTTCCAGCCCGGCGAGCGGCTGAAGATCCGCGACCTCGCCGCCCAGTGGGGCACCAGCCCGATGCCGGTCCGCGCCGCGCTGCAGCGCCTGGTGGCCGAGGGGGCGCTGGAGGGCGAGCCGCAGCGCTCGGTGCGGGTGCCAGCGATGACCCGCGAGCGCTACCAGAACATCTTCCAGGTGCGCCTGGGCCTCGAAGGCCTGGCCGTGGAGTTGGCCACGCCCAACTTGACCCCCGCCGACATGGCCGAGCTGCGCGACTGCGTGCAGCGCATGGACCTGGCCATCGAGCAGCGCCAGGTGCAGGACTACCTGGAGGCCAACAGCCGCTTCCACCTCAGCCTCTACGGCGCTTGCGGCAATCCGGTACTGCTGCGCAGCATCGAGTCGCTGTGGCTGCAGATCGGCCCCTTCTTCAACCGCCTGTTCACCGGCGCCGATCTGTCGCTGCGGCTCAACGACTTCCACGAGGAAGCCTTTGCCGCCATCGAGGCCGGCGATGCCAAGGCGGCGCGCCATGCCATGGAGCAGGATCTGATCTACTTCGCCCGCTTCCTGCTCAACCTGCTGGAGCTGGAAGGCGCGAACAGCGTAGGGCGGGTGAAGCCCGCGTGAACGGGGCTCACCGTAGAGCGGGTGGGCTCGCCAAGGTGTGTGCCCACGCGGGTTTCACCCGCCCTAGCGGACGCAATCCGGGACGACCGGCGCTCAGTTCTCCAGCCAGACGTCCCGGCACCAGTGCCACACCGAGTCCCATATCTCGTCGGTGAGTTCGCCGGTGCGGCCGTCCCACAACACCACCTGGCCTTCCACATCCACTGCGTAGTAGTCGCGGCCGTCCTGGCACAGGGGTACCAGGTCGCGCGGCAGGCCCAGGTCCCAGGCGGTGGCGGCCACTTCCGGCAGGTAGGTGTGGGAATGCGGGTCGCTGGCGGTGACCGGCTCCAGGCGGCCGTAGACCACGTCGCTGACCTTGAGCAGGAATTCGCGCAGTTCGAAGGGCAGGTGGATGAGGATCTGCTCCTGGATTTCCACCAGGGTCTCCTCTTCCGGCAGCTCCAGCGGCACCGGCACCGGCTCGTTGAGTTCGCGCAACTGATCGATGACTTCTTCCACGGGCGTCTCCAGGGGGGAGGGAACGGAGTCGGCTAGAGGGTAGCCGATCGGAGGCGCGTTTTACCGCGAGCCGACGGGGAAGGGAAGAACCCCGGGCGAACCCGGGGCTCGGCGGCTCACATCAGGCGACCGCCATCCTCGCGGGTGACCACCACGGTGGCCGAGCGCGGCCGCCGCCCCGGGCCGTCCGGCCAGGCGCTGAGCAGGTTGGTGGCGGTGGAGCCTTCGCCCGGGTGCTGGATGTTGACGAACAGGGTGCGGAAGTCCGGCGTGGCGCTGATGCCGGTGACCTCGGCGCCCAGCGGCCCGGTCAGGAAGCGCTTGAGGTCGCCGCTGCGCGGGTCGGCCACCAGCATCTGGTTGTGGCCGAACGGGCCGCTGGAGAGCTGGCTGCCGCTCATGTCGGTCTGGATCCACAGGCGGCCGTCCGGGTCGAACCAGAGCCCGTCCGGGCTGGCCAGGATGTTGCTGTCGTCCAGTGGCCTGCCTTTCGGGTCGCGGCTGTCGCCCTGCGGGCCGGCCAGCAGGAAGATGTCCCAGTTCAGGCGCTTGCCGGAATGGTCGCTGCTGTCCTCGCGCCAGCGGATGATGTGGCCGTAGGCGTTGGCCACGCGCGGGTTGGAGGCGATGGCCTGGGTGCGCGAGGTGTTGTTGGTGAGGGTGAAGTACACCTCGCCGTTGTCCGGGTTGACCGCGCCCCACTCCGGGCGGTCCATCTTGGTGGCGCCGACGAGGTCGGCGGCCAGGCGGGTGTTGATCAGCACTTCGCCCTGGTTGGCGAACTTCACCCCGGCCTTGGCGCAGGCGGCCTGGAAGGCCGAGTCCTTGAGGTCCAGCGCCAGCCAGTCGCCGCTGCCGTCGACGTTGAAGCGGGCCACGTAGAGGGTGCCGTCGTCCAGCAGGCGGCCGGGCTTGCCCACGATCGGGAAGTAGCGTTCGCGGCTGACGTACTTGTAGATGTACTCGTTCTGCGAGTCGTCGCCGGAGTAGCACACCAGCGGGCTGCCGATGCGCTGCGGCGCGAAGACCAGGCCTTCGTGGGCGAAACGGCCGAGGGCGCTGTGCTTGATCGGGGTGGAGGTCGGGTCGAAGGGGTCGATCTCGACGATCCAGCCGAAGTGGTTTGGCTCGTTGCGGTAGTCCTCGCGGGCGTCGGCGGCCTTGCGGGTGGCGTCGAAGCGCTCGAACTCGTCGCCCGGCAGGGTCTCCCAGCCGAAGCGGCTGGTGTCGCGCAGGCCGTAGCGCTTCAGCTCGCGCGGCTGGTCGGCGTCACGGGTGGCGAAGTAGCCGGCCCAGTTCTCCTCGCAGGTGAGGTAGGTGCCCCAGGGCGTGAAGCCGTTGGCGCAGTTGTTCTGGGTGCCGCGGGTGGCGGTGCCGTCCGGGCTGTAGCGGGTGCGCAGGAGCGCGTTGCCGCGCGCCGGGCCCTGGATCTGCATGGGCGTGGCGGCGGTGACGCGGCGGTTGTAGCGGCCAGGCACTACTTCCCACTCGCCCAGGCGGTTGCGGCGGATCTCGACGATGGTCACGCCGTGGGCGTTGATTTCCTTGCGCACCTCGTCGGGCACCGTGCGCTTGCCGTCCACGGTGGTCGGGCCGTTGGGGTGCAGCAGGGGCGCGTCGATGTATTCGTTGTTGAACACCAGCAGGCCGTGGTTGGAGTCGTTACCGCCGCCGTGGCGGCCGTCGATGGGGAAATAGTGCATGCCGTCGTGGTGCATGCCGACCTGCTCCGCCTGGTCCTGGGCGCTGTTGCTGGCGTCCTCCAGGAACGGCGGCAGGTTGCCGCTGATGGGCGTGCCCCAGGGCGCCAGCACGCTGGCGCGATAGCCCGGCGGCACGGTGATGGTGTCGGCGCGGTTCACCGGTATGGCCTCGAAGGGCAGCCGGTTGCGCCGGGTGAACGGCTTCTCCGGCCCCGCCGCCTCGGCCACCTGGGGCAGCACGCCGAGGAAGCCGAGCGCGCCGAGGGCGGCGCCACCGGCGAGTATCTGCCGGCGGCGCTGGTCGATCAGCTCGCTCATGTGCGGGTTGGCGGAATGGTTGCTGGGGAGTTCGTCGCCGCTGCCAAAAAGCACGGCGTTCTGTTCATCGAAGCTCACGGTTCGGTTCCTTCTGCTGAGGATGCGACGGAGCCACGACGCTAGCGGTCGATGGAGACGAAACGATGACGGTTGTGTGGCGATTCGGTGCCCTGGGAGCGGGTTAACGTTTCCTGCGTTGCTCGGCGCCGCTCATGAGGCGGGCATCGAGCAGGGCATGGTGGGGGATGTCGCGTTCAGCCAGGTCGCTGAGCAGCTTCTTGTCCTCGCGGCAGCAGGCGTTGCCGGGCAGGCCGTGCGCGCCGAGCAGCTCCAGCAGCAGCGGCCAGTCCCAGGCCAGGGCGTCGCTGACGATCTCGACCTCGTCGTAGCCGGCGATGAAGGCGTGCAGCGCCTTGCCGGCTTCCGCCCGGCTGCGGCCGTGACGGGCCGGTTCGAGCTGGGGCAAGACGATCTCGTGGACGAAGGCGGAACAGTCGGCCGGGCTCCAGCCGTCGTTCAGCTCGACGTAGAACTCGGCGCCGGCCGGGTCGACCAGAGCCAGGCTGATCAGCCGGTAGTCGGGGGTGAGGCGGGTGAATTCGGTGTCGAGGAAGAGGGTGTGCATGCGGTGCGCCTGGCGGGGAGATGGCGCGACTCTAGCAGATGGAGAAAGCCCCCGGTCGTTGCGGCCGGGGGCTTCGGGATCAGCCGTTCTGGCGGATGCCGGCGACCAGCCAGGGCTGGTTGTCGCCGTTGACGCGTTCCATGCGCCAGCTTTCGCTGAAGGCCTCGCCCTGGTCGAAGCGCGAGGTCTTGGCCAGGCCACGGAAGGTCAGGGTGGCGACGGTCTTATCGGCCAGTTCGTCGATGCCGTCCAGCTGCACGTCGAGGTCATCGATGTAGGTGGACTGGTAGGCGTCGCCCAGGCTGACGCGCTCTTCCTTGAGGAAGCTGAGCATCTGCGGGGTGACAAATTCGGCGATCTTGTCCATCTCCGCCGCGTCCCAGTGCTGCTGCAGCGCCAGGAAGTGGGTGCGGCCGGCCTCGATGAAGCGTGGCTCGTCGAACCAGGCCGGGGCCTTGACGGCGGGACGTGCCGGGGCGGCGCTGCCGAAGATCGGTGCCTGCTGCTGCGGCATCTCGCGCTGCATGCCACCGGCCACGGCCGGGCGGCCCTGCTGCTGGCGACGCGCGGCGAACAGCTTGAAGATGACGAAGGCGATCAGGCCGAGGATCAGGAAGTCGAAGATCTGGAAGCCTTCGAAGCCATCGCCCATGAACATGGAGGCGAGCAGGCCGCCGGCGGCGATGCCGGCCAGCGGGCCGAGCCAGCGCGATGCGCCGCTGGCGGCGGCCGGGCGCTGGGCGCCGGCGGCATTGTTGGCGGCCGCGGGCTGGTTGGCCTTGGGCGCTTCCGCCTGGCGGCTCTGGTGGGTCGGTGCCGAGCCGAAGGACTTGCCACCGCCCATGCGCTTGGCGCTGGCGTCGAGGCTGAGGGTCAGACCCAGGCACAGAGCCAGGGCGATGCTGAGAAAACGCTGCATGTGGGGTGATCCCGCTGAGGTTGTGAGTCGCGCGTCATGCTGCCGCAGTGTTGGGACTCCCGCCAGCCGGAGAATGTTTCCGGATTTATGTGGGCAGCTCGTATAGAGGCGGCACGTGTGGTTCTGTCGGTCAGCGGCGCAGCAGCCAGGCGAGCGGCCCGCCCCGTAGCTGTCGACGCAGCAGGGCGCGCAGGTCGGCATCGCCTTCTCCGGGGTGGCGCAGCCAGTGCACGAAGGTGCGCAGGAACACCACGCTGAGCAGGCTTTCCTCGGCCACCCGCGACAGATGCAGGTTCTGCCGCCGCGCCGCCTCGCGCCACCATTGCACGGTGCGGCTGACCCGCAGCAGCGCGCCGGCCTGCAGGTGGACATGGCCGAGCTCCAGCTTGTACAGCAGCATCTGCCCGGTCAGAGCATGGTGCGTGGCCATGCCGCCGAGCCAGGCGACCAGCAGCTCCTCCAGCCGCTTGCTTGGGCTCAGGGTGGCGAGATCGGCCGCCCTGGCTCGCTCGAACAGCGCCCGGTCGGCGCGGTCCAGCCAGGCCTCGACCAGATCGTCCTTCTGCCCGTAGTGGCGGGCGATGGCGGCCAGGTTGCAACCCAGCGCCTCGGCCACGTCATGCAGGTAAAGCCGCTCCCAGCCGCAGACCTCGGCCAGGTCGAGGGCGGTATCGAGGATCCTGTCGGCGGAAGGAGTGGTGCGGGGCATGGAAGGTACCTCCGCCGGACAGTATGGCCAGCCTGGCGGTGTCCTCGGAAAGACCCGACGGGTGGAGCCTGCTTCCGTCTGGCAGTTGTCGGTCTCGTGATGAGACCTGATCGTCGTTTACGACACGCCCGGATTGTCGGGTTCGTCGTGTTCGGCTGGAATTGACCTGACTGGTATGGGCATCGTTTAAGACGATGCTCCGTGGAGCCTGCACGGAAGCAGGCCTTCTTAAATCTGAGCAAAAGGACTTGCCCCATGAGTGAATCCGCAGGCCTGCCGGTCTCGCATATCGGCCACGAAGTGGCGGGTGCGGTGATCGTGACCGGCTCCCCCAACGTATTCGTCGGCAGCACGGCGGTGGGCATGGCCGACCAGCCCTCCGCCTGTTCGCCGAGCGTCGGCCACCCGGTCAACCCGATCCTGGGCGCCAAGCTGCTGCCGGCGGAAACCGACTTCGTCCTGCCGGCGCCGATGCCCTTCGCCTTCAGCCGTGGCTACCTGTCGCGCGATGGGCGCATCGGCAGCCTGGGCCAGGGCTGGTCCCTGCCCGGCGAGGGGCTGGGCCTGGAGCTGGATACCGACAGCACCACCCTCAGCGACGCCCAGGGCCGGCGGATCGCCTTTCCCGCCCTGAAGCCGGGCGCCTCGTACTACTCCGGCAGCGAACGGCTGTGGATGCGCCGTGGCGGTTCCGAAGCGGACCAGCCCTGCGAGCCCTGGGGCCGGCGCTGGACCGGCGTGCCCGAGGCGGTGCAGCAACACGAAGGCTCCATCGTGCTGCTCTCCGGACAAGGCTTCGTGCACTTCCGCCGCGACCCGGCCGGGCGCTGGCGCCTGCACGCCACTTTCGACCGCAACGGCTACCGCACCGAATTCGGCTGGGGCGAACAGGGCGTGCTGTCGAGCGTGCGCGATAGCGCCGGGCGCAGCTACGCCCTGGTCTACCAGCGCCTGTTCGAGGCCCGCGAGGAAGACCACGGCCTGCGCCTGCTGGGCGTGATCCTGGCCAACCCGGCCGGGCCGATCCCTGCCGGCTTCGACCCCGCCCACCCGGACAACGACTGGCTGGTGCGCTACGACTTCAGCGCCGAGGGCGACCTGAGCCAGGTGCGCAACCGCATCGGCGAAGTGGTGCGCACCTTCACCTGGCGCAACCACCTGATGACCGGCCACGGCCAGCCCGGCGGCGTGGACATGCGCTACGAATGGGACCGCCACGACCCACAGGGCAAGGTACTGCGCCAGATCGAAGCGGATGGCCTGACCCACATCTACCACTACCGCGACGACCACACCGAAGTCACCGACAACCTGGGCCGCAGCCAGCGCTACGCATTCACCGGCGAAGGCGGCCTGCGCCGCTGGAGCGCCCACGTGCGCGCTGATGGCAGCCGGATCGAATACGAACACGACCTGTTCGGCCGGCTGGTGGCGACCCGGGACGCCCTGGGCCGGACAAGCCGGCGCTACCTGGACGGCGAGGGCCGCCCGCTGGAAACCCAAAGCCCCGGCGGCGCCTCGCAGCGCCACACCCTCGACCCCGAGACCGGCTGGCCACTCGGCCTGCAGGACGCCGAAGGCCGACGCTGGACCCTGACCCGCGACGAGCGCGGCAACCTCACCCATATACTCGACCCACTGGGCGAACAGACCCGCTACGAATACACCCACCCCCAACTGCCCGACCGCCCCACCCGCATCATCGACGCCAAGGGTGGCGCCAAAACCCTGGCCTGGAACCGTTACGGCCAACTGGTCAGCTACACAGACTGCTCGGGCCACACCACCCACCACGAATACGATGACCAAGGCCGGCTCATCGCCAGCCGCGATCCCCTGGGCCAGCGGGTGGTTCGCCATTACGACCGCCTCAATAGACTTATCGGCCTGCGCCTGGCCGATGGCACGGGCGAGCAATACCA
>NZ_JAOEEE010000053.1:0-21834 GCF_029837675.1 Pseudomonas sp. GD04015
CCAGCATCGCCTCGGCCACGGCCTTGCGCCGGGCCTTGCCGAGCAGTTGCTCGACCAGGGTCAGGGCGAACTCCAGCGCGGTGGCCGGCCCCTGGCTGGTGACGCAGTTACCGTCCACCACCACCGGCTGGTCGACGAAGGTGCAGCCGGACAGGCGGTCGCTCAGCGCCGGGTAGCAGGTCATGCGCCGCTGCTTGAGCACACCGTAGCCCTGCAGGGCCAGCGCCGGGGCGGCGCAGATGGCGGCGAACAGCCGGCCGGCCCCGGCCTGCTCGCGCACCTTGTCGGCCAGCGGCTCGTGATCGGCCAGGTGCTGGGCGCCCGGTAGGCCACCGGGTAGCACGATCAGGTCGAACTCCTGGGCCAGCACGTCCACCAGCATGGCGTCGGCGGTCACCCGGGTGCCGCGAGCGCAGGTGAACATGCGGCGGTCTTCGATGCTGGCGACCACGGTTTCCACCTCGGCGCGGCGCAGCACGTCGATCAGGGTGATGGTCTCGATGTCTTCCACGCCGTCGGCGACGGCGATCAGGGCGCGACGGATCATCTGTCTCTTCCCTCGGACGAAACCGATACTGTCCGTCCGGTCATAAATTCACCGCTCGGGGGTGAGCTGGTATAGTGCGCGGCTTTTCCGGACCCGGCCGAATCTGCGCTCGTTCTTCTTCGAGCTGGCAGCCTTTGTGCTTTGCTTTCGCAGTCCGCAAATCGTTGCCGCACCAGCCCCACGGGAGCCCCACCATGCTGGAAAAGCTGTTCCAACTCAAGGCGCACGACACCAACGTGCGCACCGAGATCCTCGCCGGCCTGACCACCTTCCTGACCATGGCGTACATCCTGTTCGTCAACCCGGCAATCCTCGGCGAAACCGGCATGGACAAGGGCGCCGTGTTCGTCGCCACCTGCCTGGCCGCGGCCATCGGCTCGGCGGTGATGGGCCTGATCGCCAACTACCCGATCGCCCTGGCGCCCGGCATGGGCCTCAACGCCTTCTTCACCTACACCGTGGTGCTGCACATGGGTTACACCTGGCAGACCGCGCTGGGCGCGGTGTTCATCTCCGCCACCCTGTTCTTCCTGCTGTCGATCTTCCGCATCCGCGAGTGGATCGTGAACAGCATCCCGCTGCCGCTGCGCTCGGCCATCGCCGCCGGCATCGGCCTGTTCCTCGCGCTGATCGCGCTGAAGGAAGCCGGCCTGGTGGTGGACAACCCGGCTACCCTGGTCGGCCTCGGCGACCTCACCGCCCCTGGCCCGCTGCTGGCCGTGCTCGGCTTCTTCCTGATCGTCGCCCTGGAGGCCCGCCGCGTGACCGGCGCGGTGATGATCGGTATCCTCGCGATCACCGCCCTCGCCATCGCCCTGGGCGTGACTCCGTTCGGCGGCGTGGTGTCGATGCCTCCGTCGCTGGCGCCGACCTTCCTCCAGCTGGACATCGCCGGGGCTTTCGAAGTGGGCATGATCAGCGTGATCTTCGCCTTCCTGTTCGTCGACCTGTTCGACAACACCGGCACCCTGATCGGCGTGGCCAAGCGCGCCGGCCTGATGAGCAAGGACGGCCACCTGCCGAAGATGGGCCGCGCCCTGATCGCCGACAGCACCGCCGCCATGGGCGGCTCGCTGCTCGGCACCAGCACCACCACCAGCTATATCGAGTCCGCCTCGGGCGTGGCCGCCGGCGGCCGCACCGGCCTGACCGCCATCGTGGTCGCCGTGCTGTTCCTGCTGGCGCTGTTCTTCGCCCCGCTGGCCGGCACCGTGCCCGCCTTCGCCACCGCGCCAGCACTGCTGTTCGTCGCCGTGCTGATGACCTCCGGCCTGGCCGAGATCGACTGGGAAGACATCACCGTCGCCGCGCCGGTGGTGATCACCGCCCTGGCCATGCCGCTGACCTTCTCCATCGCCAACGGCATCGCCTTCGGCTTCATCGCCTGGGTGCTGATCAAGGCGCTGGCCGGCCGTTTCCGCGACCTCAACCCGGCCCTGGTGATCCTCGCCGCGATCTTCGTGGTCAAGTTCGCCTTCGGCGCCAGCGCATGATCCAGGTGCGCGACGACGCGGCCTACGCCGCCCAACTGGACGAGAAGGTCGCGCGCCTGCGCGAGCTGCTGGCGCCCTTCACCGCGCCGGAGCCGCAGGTGTTCGACTCGCCGCGCGAGCACTACCGGCTGCGCGCCGAGTTCCGCCTGTGGCGCGAGCAGGAAGAGCGCCACTACGCGATGTTCGAGGCCGGTGACAAGCACACGCCGATCCTGATCGAAGAGTTCCCCATCGCCAGCACCCGCATCAACGCGCTGATGCCCCGGCTCAAGGCCGCCTGGCAGGCGAGCCGCGCGTTGTCGTTCAAGCTGTTCCAGGCCGAGTTCCTCACCACCCTGGCCGGCGACGCGCTGATCACCCTGTGCTACCACCGCCCGCTGGACGCTGAGTGGCAGGCCGAGGCCGAGCGCCTGGCGGCGGACCTGGACGTCAGCCTGGTCGGCCGTTCGCGCGGCCAGCGCCTGGTGATCGGCAAGGACTACGTCGAGGAAGAGATGACGGTGGCCGGCCGCGCCTTCCGCTACCGCCAGCCGGAGGGCGCGTTCACCCAGCCCAACGGCACGGTGTGCCAGAAGATGCTGCAGTGGGCCTACGACGCCCTGGGCCAGCGCGGCGACGACCTGCTGGAGCTGTACTGCGGCAACGGCAACTTCACCCTGCCGCTGTCCACCCGGGTGAGGAAGGTGCTGGCCACCGAGATCAGCAAGACCTCGGTGAATGCCGCCCTGGCCAACCTGGCCGACAACGGCATCGACAACATCGAGCTGGTGCGCCTGTCCGCCGAGGAGCTGACCCAAGCCCTCAACGAGGTGCGCCCGTTCCGCCGCCTGGCCGGCATCGACCTGAAGGCCTACGACTTCGGCTGCGTGTTCGTCGACCCACCGCGCGCCGGCATGGACCCGGACACCTGCGAGCTGACCCGGCGCTTCGACCGCATCCTGTACATCTCCTGCAACCCGGAGACCCTGGCCGCCAACATCGCCCAGCTGAACGATACCCACCGTATCGAGCGTTGTGCGCTGTTCGACCAGTTTCCGTGGACCCATCACATGGAGTCAGGCGTGCTGCTGGTTCGCCGCTGAAATCAACCTTGTAGGGTGCGCCATGCGCACCTGGGCCCCCGGCAGTCCTCGGTGCGCACAGCGCACCCTACAACCGTAGGGCGGGTGAAACCCGCGATCCCCCCTTCGCGGGTTTCACCCGCCCTACGAAAAAGCCCCGGCATGCCGGGGCTTTTTTGTTTCGGAGCGACCGTCAGTCAGCGGCGGGAGCCGTCGCCAGCTGGGTCCGCTCGTTCCAGCCGCCGCCGAGGGCCTTGTACAGGTTTACCTCGCTGGTGAGCTGGTTGAGGCGGTCGCCGATCAGCTGCTGGCGCGCGCTGAACAGCTGGCGCTGGGCGTCGAGCACGGTCAGGTAGCTGTCCACCCCGGTGCGGAAGCGGCGCTCGGCGAGGCGGTAGTACTCCTCGCTGGTATCGACCAGGGCGCTCTGGGCGGTGAGCTGCTGCTCGTAGGTGGTACGCGCGGCCAGGCCGTCGGCCACTTCCTGGAAAGCGACTTGGATCGCCTTCTCGTACTGGGCCACCTGGATGTCCTTCTGCACTTCGGCGTAGTCCAGGCTGGCGCGCAGCCGGCCGGCCGTGAAGATCGGCAGGTTGATCTGCGGCTGGAACAGCCAGGTGCCGGAGCCACCGTCGAACAGGCCGGACAGCTCGCTGCTGGCGGTGCCGGCGTTGGCGGTCAGGCTGATGGACGGGAAGAACGCCGCGCGTGCGGCGCCGATGCTGGCATTGGCCGCCTTCAGCGAGTGCTCGGCCTGGCGCAGGTCCGGGCGGCGCTGCAGCAGTTCGGACGGCAGCCCGGCCGGCACCTCGGCCAGCAGGTCGTCGTTCAGCGGCAGGCCGGCGGGGATTTCCGCCGAACCGCCCAGCAGCATCGCCAGGGCGTTGCGATCCTGGGCGACCAGGCGGCTGTACTGGGCCAGGCTGGCCTCGGCGCTCTGCACCGCGGTGCGCGCCTGGCTCAGCGACAGCGCATCGGCCACCCCGACGTTGAAACTGCGCTCGGTGAGGGCGTAGCTCTTGCGGTAGGTGTCCAGGGTGTCGCGGGTCAGCTGCAGCAGTTCCTGGTCGGCCTGCAGGGTCAACCAGGCGTTGGCGACGCTGGCCACCAGGGCGATCTGCGCGCTGCGCTGCGCCTCCTCGGTGGCGAAGTACTGCTCCAGGGCCTGCTCGTTGAGGCTGCGCAGGCGACCGAAGAAGTCGATCTCCCAGGCGCTGGTGCCGACGGTGGCGCTGTACTGGCCGCCGGTGGTGGCCTCGCCGGTCTGCGACAGGTCGCCCGGCAGGCGCTGGCGGGTACCGCTGCCGCTGGCGGAGATGGTCGGGAACAGCTCCGAACGCTGGATGCGGTGCTGGGCGCGGTAGGCCTCCACGTTCAGCGCGGCGATGCGCAGGTCGCGGTTGTTGGTCAGGGCCACTTCCACCAGGCGTTGCAGCGCCGGGTCGCGGAAGAACTCGCGCCAGCCCAGGTCCGCCGCGGCGGTGTCGGTCTGCGCGGCGCCGCTGGCGGTGTAGGCCTCGCCTTGTGGCCAGTCAGCGGCCACCGGCGCCGCGGGGCGCTGGTAGTCGGGGATCAGGCTGCAGCCGCCGAGCGCGACGGCCACTGCCAGGGTCAACAGGGAATGCCTCACTGCAGGGCCTCCTTCTCGGTGGCCGGCTCGGCCCGCTTCTTCTCGAACAGCGAGCAGACCAGCACATAGAACAGCGGAATCCAGAAGATCGCCAGGATCAGGGCGCTGAGCATGCCGCCGATCACCCCGGTGCCAATGGCGTGCTTGCTGCCGGCGCCGGCGCCGCTGGCGATGGCCAGCGGCAGCACGCCGAGGATGAACGCTAGCGAGGTCATCACGATCGGCCGCAGACGCATGCGGCAGGCCTCGATGGCCGCGTCGACCAAGCTCATGCCCTGCTCGTACTGGGCCTTGGCGAACTCGACGATGAGGATCGCGTTGCGCGCCGACAGGCCGATGGTGGTGAGCAGGCCGACCTGGAAGAACACGTCGTTGGACAGGCCGCGCAGGCTGGTGAACAGCAGCGCGCCGATGATCCCCAGCGGCACCACCAGCATCACCGAGAACGGCACCGACCAGCTCTCGTACAGCGCCGCCAGGCAGAGGAACACCACCAGCAGCGAGATGGCGTACAGCGCCGGGGCCTGGGCGCCGGACAGGCGTTCCTCGTAGGACAGGCCGGTCCAGGCGTAGCCGACGCCTTCCGGCATCTGCCGGGCGATTTCCTCCACCGCGACCATGGCGTCGCCCGAGCTGTAGCCGGGCGCCGGAGCGCCGAGGATCTCCACCGCCGACACGCCGTTGTAGCGCGCCAGCTTGGGCGGGCCGTAGGTCCACTCGCCGCTGGCGAAGGCGCTGAACGGCACCATCTGGCCCTGGTCGTTGCGCACGTACCACTTGTTCAGGTCTTCCGGGCTCATGCGCGAATCGGGCGCACCCTGCAGGTACACCTTCTTCACCCGGCCGCGGTCGATGAAGTCGTTGACGTAGCTGGCGCCCCAGGAGATCGACAGGGTGCTGTTGATGTCCGCCAGGGACAGGCCGAGGGCCCGGGCACGCTCGTCGTCGATCAGCAGCTGGTACTGCGGCTCGTCGTACAGGCCGTTGGCGCGCACGCTGTCGAGCACCGGGTGCTCGTTGGCCAGTTGCAGGAACTTGTCCCGCGCCTGGTTGAGCACTTCGTGGCCGACGCCGGCCTGGTCCTGCAGGAACAGGTTGAAGCCGGTGGCGTTGCCCAGCTCCATCACCGCCGGCGGGGCGAAGGCGAACACCATGGCGTCGCGGAAGCTGAAGAAGTGCTGCTGTGCGCGGTGCGCCAGGGCGGCCACGCCGTTCTCCTCGCCGGGGCGATCACCCCAGGGCTTGAGCATGATGAAGGCCATGCCCGAACTCTGGCCGCGGCCGGCGAAGTTGAAGCCGGTGACGGTGAACACCGACTTGACCGTGCTGGCCTCGTCCTCGAGCAGGTACTGGCGCATGTCGTCGACCACCGCCTGGGTACGCTCGGCGCTGGAACCGGCCGGGGTCTGCACCTGGGCGAACAGCACGCCCTGGTCTTCCTCGGGGAGGAAGGCGGTGGGGATGCGGGTGAACATCCAGATCATGATGCCGACGATCACCAGGTACAGCAGCAGGTACGGCGCCTTGCGCTTGAGCATGCCGCCGACGCCGCGCTGGTAGGCGTTGCTGCCACGGTCGAAGACGCGGTTGAACCAGCCGAAGAAGCCGCGCTTGGCCTCGTGGTGGTCGCCGTCGATGGGCTTGAGCAGGGTGGCGCAGAGCGCGGGGGTGAAGATCAGCGCCACCAGCACCGACAGGCTCATGGCCGAGACGATGGTGATGGAGAACTGCCGGTAGATCACCCCGGTGGAACCGCCGAAGAAGGCCATCGGCAGGAACACCGCCGACAGCACCAGGGCGATACCGATCAGGGCGCCCTGGATCTGCCCCATGGACTTGCGCGTCGCCTCCTTGGGCGACAACCCATCCTCGCGCATCACCCGTTCGACGTTCTCCACCACCACGATGGCGTCATCCACCAGCAGGCCGATGGCCAGCACCATGGCGAACATGGTCAGGGTATTGATCGAGAAGCCGAAGGCCGACAGCACGCCGAAGGTGCCGAGCAGCACCACCGGCACCGCCAGGGTGGGGATGATGGTCGCCCGCAGGTTCTGCAGGAACAGGAACATCACCAGGAACACCAGCACGATGGCCTCGAACAGGGTGTGCACCACCCCCTCGATGGAGGCCGAGATCACCGGCGTGGTGTCGTAGGGGAAGACCACTTCCATGCCCGCCGGGAAGAACGGCTCCAGGTTGGCGATGGTCTCGCGCACCGCCTTGGCGGTGTCGAGGGCGTTGGCGCCGGTGGCCAGCTTGATCGCCAGGCCGGAGGCAGGCATGCCGTTGTACTGGGCGTTGATCGCGTAGTTTTCGCCGCCCAGCTCGACCTTGGCCACGTCGCCCAGGCGCACCTGGGAACCGTCGCGGTTGACCTTGAGCAGGATGTTGCGGAATTCCTCCGGCGTCTGCAGGCGGGTCTTGCCGATGATGGTGGCGTTGAGCTGGTTGCCCGGCGCGGCCGGCAGGCCGCCGAACTGGCCGGAGGAAATCTGCACGTTCTGCGCCTGGATGGCGCTGCGCACGTCCACCGGGGTCAGCTGGAAGTTGTTCAGCTTGGCCGGGTCGAGCCAGATGCGCATGGCGTACTGGGCGCCGAACACCTGGAAGTCGCCCACACCCTTGGTCCGCGAGATCGGGTCCTGCAGGTTGGAGACGATGTAGTTGGACAGGTCCTCGCGGGTCATGCTGCCGTCGCGGGAGACCACGCCGATCACCAGCAGGAAGTTGCGCACCGACTTGGTCACGCGGATGCCCTGCTGCTGGACCTCCTGCGGCAACAGCGGGGTGGCGAGCTGCAGCTTGTTCTGCACCTGGACCTGGGCGATGTCGGGGTTGACCCCCTGCTCGAAGGTCACGGTGATTTCCATGCTGCCGTCGGAGTTGCTCGACGAACTGACGTAGCGCAGGCCGTCGATGCCGTTGAGCTGCTGCTCGATCACCTGCACCACGGTGTCCTGCACGGTCTGCGCCGAGGCGCCCGGGTAGGACACCTGGATGCCGACGGCGGGCGGCGCGATGCTCGGGTACTGGTTGATGGGCAGCTTGAGGATGGACAAGCCGCCGGCCAGCATGATCACCAGGGCGATCACCCAGGCGAAGATGGGCCTGTCGATGAAGAACTTCGACATCGTTCGCTCCTTAGCGGCTCTGGACCAGGTCGTCCGACTTCGGCTTGTCGCCGGCGACGTTGGTGGCTTCTTCAGGGATCACTTCGTCGCCCGGCTTGATGAACTGCAGACCCTCGGTGATCAGCTTGTCGCCCGGCTTCAGGCCCTCGTTCACCAGCCAGCGGTTGCCAGCGGTGCGCTCGGCCTGCAGCTTGCGCAGCTCCACCTTGTTGCCTTCGCCCACCACCAGCGCGGTGGCCTGGCCCTTCGGATCGCGGGTCACGCCCTGCTGCGGGGCGAGGATGGCCTGCTGGTTGACCGCCGAGCCGAGCTGGGCGTGGACGAACATGCCCGGCAGCAGCAGATGGTCGGGGTTGGGGAACACCGCGCGCAGGGTCACCGAACCGGTGCCCTCGTCCACCGAGACCTCGGAGAACTCCAGGGTGCCCTCATGGGCGTAGGCGCTGCCGTCCTCCAGGGTCAGCTTGACCTTGGCGGCGTTCTCGCCGGCCTTCTGCAGCTTGCCGCTCTCCAGGTCGCGGCGCAGGCGCAGCAGGTCCTTGGTGGCCTGGGTCACGTCCACGTAGATCGGGTCGAGCTGCTGGATGGTGGCCAGCGCCGTGCTCTGGCCGTTGTTGACCAGTGCGCCCTCGGTGACGGCGGAACGGCCGACACGGCCGGAAATCGGTGCCAGCACCTTGGTGTAGCGCAGGTCGATGCGCGCCCTTTCCAGCGCCGCCTCGGCCTGCAGGCGCGCGGCCTGGGCCTCGTCATAGGCCTGCTTGCTCACCGCCTGGTCGCTGACCAGGTCCTTGTAGCGCTCGGCCAGCGACTGGGTCGAGGCCAGGGTGGCCTGGGCGCTCTTGTAGCTCGCCTGATAGACGGACGGGTCGATCTGGTACAGCTGCTGCCCGACCTTGACCTCGGAGCCCTCGGCGAACAGGCGTTTCTGGATGATGCCGTCGACCTGCGGACGCACCTCGGCGATGCGGTAGGCGCTGGTGCGCCCCGGCAGCTCGGTGGTCAGGGTATACGGCTGGGCCTGCAGGGTGACGACGCCCACCCTGGGCGTTTCCGCGGCGGGCGGCGGGGCGCTTTCCTGGCAGCCGGTAAGCACCAACGTAGCCAGAGCGACGGCGGAAACCATAGCTGTGAAGGCTGGCTTCTTCTGCATCTGAATCGACCTCATGTCATGGAGACGGCTCGGTCATGAGAAGACCGGGCGCGGGGAAGGAATAACGTTTAGCTGGCTAACAAATATACTTACATACTAGAATGTTTGTAAATGAGCGAACCCCATCGCATTCGTAACTTTTCTCGATCTTTACTCAGACGCCATGGCCAGACGCACCAAAGAGGAAGCCGAAGAAACCCGCCAGCGCATACTCGACGCCGCCGAACACCTGTTCCATGAGCGCGGCGTCTCGCGCACCTCGCTGGCTGACATCGCCAGCGGCGCGGGGGTGACCCGCGGCGCCATCTACTGGCACTTCCAGAACAAGGTCGACCTGTTCCAGGCCATGCTCGAGCGCCTGCATCTGCCGCTGGAGGAACTGGCCCAGGCCAGCGAGCGCGAGGACGAGCCCAACCCCCTCGGGCACACCCGCGAGCTGCTGGTGCGCCTGCTGCGCAACGTCGAACTGGACCCGCAGAGCCGGCGCATCCAGGAGATACTGCAACACAAGTGCGAGTACACCGACGATCTCGGCGACCTGCGGCAGAAGATGCAGGCGCTGCACCTCGAATGCGACGAGCGTATCGAGAAGTCGTTACGCAACGCGGTCAGCAAGGGCCAGTTGCCCGCCGAGCTGGACTGCCGCCGCGCCACCCTCTGCCTGCACGGCTACATCCACGGCCTGCAGGCCAACTGGCTGCTGGCCTCGGGCGGGGACTCGATGGCCGAGCAGGCGCCGATGCTGGTCGACGCCCTGCTCGACATGCTGCGCTGCAGCCACGCCCTACGCCGCGCCTGAGCGGCGCCGCAACAGCCAGAACGCCAGCCCGGCCGAAACGCCCTCGAACAGCATCGCGTAGAGGTTGAAGGTCTGCTGCGCACCGCCGTCGAGCGCCAGGCCGCCCAGGCGGGCGACCAGCAGGCTGGCGTAGAGCAGCACCAGCAGCATCAGCGCGGGGCGCAGCAGGTCGGCGCGCAGCAGCGCCAGCACCAGCCACACCGCCAGGCCCAGCTGCAGGCCGCCGTAGTAGGCGCGGACATCGGTGACGGCGGCCGGCTCCATCAGCAGCATGCCGCTGAGGTTGGCCATCTCCTGCGGACGGATGAAGTAGGCCAGGCCGAAACCGGCCAGTAGCAGGGCCTGGACGGCCAACAGGATGCGAGCGGGCAGCATCGGCGTTCTCCTCGGAGGGTGTCCCGCGAGCATAGGACGCATCGTCGCAGGCGGAAACAGTCGCGATGTGGGACTGTCGAAGCGGCAGCGCTATCCTGCCGCCCATCCACTCCGCCGAGGAATCCGCCATGCGTCTCCTGCCTCTCGCCGCCCTCCTGTTCGCCACCGCCAGCCAGGCCGCCGAGCCCATCACCATGGACGTCCACCGCGACGTCAACTGCGGCTGCTGCAAGGCCTGGATCAGCCACCTGGAAGAAAACGGGATCAAGGTCAACGACCACGTCGAGGACAACATGAGCGCGGTCAAGCAGCGCCTCGGCGTGCCGCCGCGCCTGGCCTCCTGCCATACCGGCGTGATCGACGGCAAGTTCGTCGAGGGCCACGTGCCGGCCCGTGACATTCTCGCCCTGCAGGGCCGTCCCGACCTGCTCGGCGCCGCCGTGCCGGGCATGCCCCACGGCTCGCCGGGCATGGAGACCGGCATGCAGCACGCCTACCAGGTGATCGGCCTGGGTCAGGACGGCAAGGAGCAGGTGCTGGCCGACTATCCCGCCGAGTGATCGCGGACTGGCGCGCTCCCGCCGAGACGGCGACACTATCACTCCCGACAGACTGAAGGAGCGCGGCCATGCGCTGGGAAAGAGGAAGACGCAGCGACAACGTGGTGGACGCCCGTGGCCGCAGCGGCGGCATGCGCTTCGGCGGCGGCAAGGGCCTGAGCCTGGGCGGCATCGCCATCGTGGTGGTGGTCGGCCTGCTGATGGGCCAGGACCCGCTGACCATCCTCGGCAACGTGGTCAACCAGGGCATGCAGCAGGGCGCCCCGGTGCAGGAGCAGAGCGCCCCGGCGGCCAACGACCAGCAGAGCGAGTTCGTGCGCGCCGTGCTGGGCGACACCGAGGACACCTGGCGCGCTCTGTTCCAGGCCTCCGGCAAGCAGTACCAGGACCCCAAGCTCGTACTGTTCAGCGGCGGCGTGCGCTCGGCCTGTGGCTTCGCCGACGCCGCGGTCGGTCCCTTCTACTGCCCCGGCGACCGTCAGGTCTACCTCGACCTGTCGTTCTTCCGCGAGATGGAGACCCGCTTCTCCGCCGCCGGCGACTTCGCCCAGGCCTACGTGATCGCTCATGAGGTCGGCCACCACGTGCAGACCCTGCTCGGCGTCTCGGCCAAGGTCAACGCGGCGCGCCAGCGCGGCCAGCGGCTGGAGGGCGACAACGGCCTGCTGGTGCGCCAGGAGCTGCAGGCGGACTGCCTGGCCGGCGTCTGGGCGCACCATGCCCAGCAGCGCCTGGACTGGCTGGAGCCGGGCGACCTGGAAGAGGCGCTGAACGCCGCCAACGCCATCGGCGACGACCGCCTGCAGAAGCAGTCCCGCGGCACCGTGGTGCCGGACTCCTTCACCCACGGCACCTCGGCGCAGCGCATGCGCTGGTTCAAGACCGGCTTCGAGAGCGGCCAGCCGGGGCGCTGCGACACCTTCGCCGCGGCCAAGCTGTAGGTTTCACCCGCCCTGCGGGGTTTGCCGGTAGGCCCCGGGCGACACGCCGAACCAGCCCTTGAACGCCTTGTAGAAGGCGCTCGGTTCGGCGAAGCCCAGTTCGCGGCTGAGCAGCTCCACCCGGCAGTCCGCCTGGCGCAGGCGGCGCAGCGCATGCTCGCGGCGCACCTCGGCGAGCAGCCCGGAGAAACTGCAGCCCTCGGCACGCAGGTGGCGGTGCAGGGTCTGCCGGCTGATCCCCAGGCGCCGCGCCACCGCCTCCACCGAGAAGGCCCCGTCGATCAAACCCAGTTCGATCAGTTGCAGCACCTGCTGGCGCAGGCTGTGGCGGCTCGGCAGCTGCGCCTGCATGTCGCTGACGCGCTGCTGCAACAGGCTCTTGAGGTAGTCGTTGCCGCCGATCAGGGGTCGCTGCAGGTCGGCGGCGGTCATCTCGATGTAGTCCAGCGGCTCGCCGAAACGCACCGGGCAACCGAGCACCCTGCGGTAGCTGGCCTGCGCGGCCAGAGGCGCATGGCGAAACCCCACCCGCAACGGCAACAGGCGCACGCCACTCATTTGCCGGCCCCAGCACAGCGCCGAACTCAGGCTGTATTCGCAGGCCGGGGGATGATCGGCCAGCGGCGCGGTGAACAGGAAAGCGATGCGCACCCGCTCTCCCTCGCGCTCCACCCGCAGGTTCTCGCATTCGCTCATCACCGGGCTGTGTCGGCTGAACAGGTCCAGCGCCTCGCCGATGGTGGCGCTCATGGCCGCCAGGTTGGCTACCGGGCCTCGCGTCCCCAGGCCACGCCGCTGGCCGAGCAGCAGGCCGATATCGGCCGGCGCGCCACGCTCGGCTGCCAGTTGCCACAGGCGCAGCAGCCAGGCCACCGGGATGCGCGCCTCCAGGGTCAACGGCCGCTCCGGCGCCAGGCCCAGCCCGGCGAGATCGGACGGCTCCGCCAGTTGCAGCTGGCGCAGGCTCTGGTACAGG
Source organism: Pseudomonas sp. GD04015 (assembly GCF_029837675.1). NCBI lineage: Bacteria > Pseudomonadati > Pseudomonadota > Gammaproteobacteria > Pseudomonadales > Pseudomonadaceae > Pseudomonas > Pseudomonas sp. GD04015. The sequence goes on from NZ_JAOEEE010000053.1 coordinate 12,670, forward strand.
TCGAGCAATAATGAGGCCGTGGCGCTCGGGGCGTGATCCAGCATGATCGGCAGGTCCCTTTCCGGCAGCGGAGGTGGCCGATTGTGCGTCGTCACTGAGACGAATTGCCAGTCCCTTGCGACCTGAGGCTATCAACAGGTCGGCGTCGCCTTGCGTAGATTGCGGGCCAATAACAACAACAGCGCAGGAAACTCCCCATGAACCCGTCCGCCGTTCTCACCTTGCCACGCCTGCTGTCCCGGCTGCCCTACCTGCTCTCCGGCCTGCCCGGTATCGTCCATGGCCTGCGCCTCGCCAGCCGCGCCCGCGGCAACGCTGTCGGCGGCCTGGCCGAGTGCGTGGAACAGGCCGCCCGTGGCAACCCCGAGGGCATCGCCCTGATCCAGGGTGACGAGCGGCTGACCTACCGGGAGTTCGACCAGTGGGCCAACCGCCTGGCCCACCGCCTGCGCGCCGACGGACTGGCCCAGGGCGACTGCGCCGTGCTGATGCTGGAAAACCGCCTGGAGCTGCTGGCCTGCGTCGTCGCCTGCGCCAAGCTCGGCGTGGTCGCCGCGCTGGTCAACGGCAGCCAGCGCGGCCAGGTGCTGGCCCACAGCATCAACCTGGTGAAGCCACGCATCGCCCTGGTCGGCGAGGAGCTGCGGAAAGCCTTCGACGAGGTGCGTGAGCAGTTGCACCTGCCGGCGGACGCCGGCTACTACTTCGCCGACCGTCCCACCTGGCGCGACCCGGGCCAGGCCCCGGCCGGCTGGCACCACCCGGCCGCCGAACTGGCCGCACAGCCGGATACGGCGCCGTCGCTGGCACGCCCGGTACAGGCCGAAGACCCTTGCTTCTACATCTACACCTCCGGCACCACCGGCCTGCCCAAGGCGGTGGTGTTCAACCACGGGCGATTCCTCAAGGGCTACGGCATCTTCGGCCACGGCGCCGTGCGCCTCGGCCGCGACGACCGCCTGTACTGCAGCCTACCCTTCTACCACGCCACCGCCATGGTGGTGTGCTGGGGCTCGGCGCTGTCCGGCCAGGCGGCGCTGATCATGGTGCGGCGCTTCAGCGCCAGCCGCTTCCTCGACGAAGTGCGCCAGCATGGCGCCACCGCCTTCGGCTATGTCGGCGAGCTGTGCCGCTACCTGCTGGAGCGCCCGGCCAGCCCCGACGACGCCGACAACCCGCTGCGCATCATGGTCGGCAACGGCATGCGCCCGGCCATCTGGAGCGCCTTCAAGCAGCGCTTCGGCATTCGCCAGGTGGTCGAGTTCTACGCCTCCAGCGAGGGCAACATCGGCTTCACCAACCTGCTCAACCTGGACCACACCGTGGGCTTCACCCCCTACCCCTACGCCATCGTCCACTACGACCGCGACAGCGAGGCACCCATGCGCGATGCCCATGGCCGCCTGCAACGGGTGAAGCCCGGCGAGGCCGGCCTGCTGATCGGCGAGATCACCGAGAAGACGCCCTTCCACGGCTACACCGACCCGGCCAAGACCGAGAGCTGCATCCTGCGCGACGTATTCCGGCCGGGTGACGCCTGGTTCAACACCGGCGACCTGATGCTGCACCAGGGCTGGCGTCACGCCCAGTTCGTCGACCGCCTGGGCGACACCTTCCGCTGGAAGGGCGAGAACGTCTCCACCACCGAGGTGGAGGCCGTGCTGGACGGCATCGACGGAGTCGGCGAGGCGGTGGTCTACGGCGTGGAGATAGCCGGCACCAACGGCCGCGCCGGCATGGCCTGCATCCGCCTGGACCGTGCCCCGGCCGACTTCGATTTCCGCGGCCTGCTCGCCGAACTGCGCCGCGAGCTGCCGCACTACGCGGTGCCGCTGTTCCTGCGCCTGAGCGAGAAGATGGAGACCACCGGCACCTTCAAGCACAAGAAGGCGCCGCTCAAGGAACAGGGCTTCGATCCCGCCCGCTGCGCCGACCCGCTGTACGCCTGGCTGCCCGGCACGGACAGCTACGTGCCGGTGGATGGCGCGCTGCACGCGGCCATCCAGGGTGGAGCCTATCGCTACTGAAGCTGGTCGAGCAGCGCCCGGCAGTCCGGGGCGAAGCCGTCGGCCAGCTCTGGCCAGGGGTTCTCCGGCAGGTTGACCAGCACCCCGTGGGCGCCGGCGGCGCGGGCGCAGTCCAGGTCGAAACGGTAGTCGCCGACCATCACCAGCGCGTCGGGCGCCACGGCCCAACGTTGCGCCAGGTGCAGCAGGCCGGCCGGGTCGGGCTTGGGCGGCGCCTCGCCGCGACCGACCACATCGGCGCTGTCGAAGCAGTCGCCGAGTCCGATGGCGGCCAGGGTCAGCAGGGCCAGCTCATGGGCGTTGCGGGTGAGGATGCCGAGCCGGCAGCCGCGCTCGTGCAGCCCCCGCACCAGCGCCACCGCGCCGGGCGCCGCCACCGAGCCGATCGCCAGTTCGCGCTCGTGCTCCAGCAGCCAGGCGTGCTTGGCCTGAGCCTCGGCTTCCGGCAGCGCGGCCAGGTGATGGAGGATGTCTTCCTCCTGGGGAATACCCAGCGCCCGCTTGATGGCCGGAAAGTCGTGGACGGCCACGGTCAGGGTGCCGTCCATGTCGAACACCCAGTGGCGCCGATGGCGCAGGGCGGGCGAGACCCGCGCCGTCACTTCCAGTCCTCGCGCTGGCGGATCAGGCCCTCCTGGCAGGACGACGCCACCAGCCGGCCGTCGCGGCTGAAGATGCTGGCGCGGGCGAAGCCGCGGGCATTGCCGGCCCAGGGGCTGTCCATGGCGTACAGCAGCCAGTCGTCCATGCGCAGGTCGCCGTGGAACCACAGGGCGTGGTCGAGGCTGGCCACCTGCATGAACTTCTGGAACACCGACACGCCGTGGGGCAGCAGCGAGGTGGTCAGCAGGTTGAAGTCGCTGGCATACGCCAGCAGCAGCTTGTGCAGCTGCGGCTCGGCCGGCAGTTCGCCGGCGGCGCGGAACCACACGTACTTGACCGGCTCGGCGGGCTCCGGGGCGAAGGGGTTGATGCGCGTCACCGGGCGGATCTCGATGGGTTTCTCGCTGACCATCCGCTCGCGCATGCGCTCGGGAATCAGGTGCGCCACCTGGCGCGCGTTGTCGGTCTCCGAGGGCAGGTCCTCGGGGCCCGGCACGTCCGGCATCTGCAACTGGTGGTGGAAGCCTTCCTCGTCGGCCTGGAACGAGGCGGAGCAGAAGAAGATCGGCTGGCCCTTCTGGATCGCCGTGACCCGGCGGGTGCTGAAGCTGCCGCCGTCGCGCACCCGGTCGACGCTGTACACCACCGGCAGGCTGGCGTCGCCGGGACGCAGGAAGTAGCCGTGCAGCGAGTGCACGTGGCGCGCCTCCTCCACCGTCTGGCAGGCGGCGGAGACGCTCTGGCCGAGCACCTGGCCGCCGAACAGCTGACGGAAGCCCAGGTCCTGGCTGCGCCCGCGGAACAGGTTTTCCTCGATCGGCTCCATGCTCAACAGGGCTACCAGATCATCCAGCACTTGGCTCATTCGTCACTCCTCGGGCGGCACACGCAATTCGTCATAGGCCGGCGCGCTGGACAGGCGCTCATCCCATACCGCGCGACCGATGGTGAAATGGTAAAGGCTTTGCCAGCGGCTGTCGGCCAGTTCCAGCAATTCGTGCACCTGATCGTCGAAGAAGCAGCCGATGCCGGTGCCCGACAGCCCCGCCGCCTCGGCCTCCAGGTACAGCAACTGGCCGATCTGCCCGCACTCCCAGTAAAGCCGCGGGTAGCGCCAGGCCCCCTCGTCCAGCGCCGCGTCGAAACGCGCCAGCATGGCCAGGGCGACGCAGCCGTCGCTGGCAATGTCCTGACCGCAGGCGAGGAAACCGGCCAGCCCGCGGGCATCGCCCTCCAGCAGGCGGTACAGCGGCAGCTCGGGATGCGCGCGCTGCCAGGTGAAGTCCGCACGCAGGCCATCAGGCTGAGGATCGCCATCGCAACGGGCCAGCCAGTAGAGCCCGGGCTCCAGGCCCTGGACCCGATGGACGAACAGCAGCAGATCGACCCGTGGCGGCTCGCCGGTCACCGCGAAGGGCACCGGCGAGTTCGCCGGCAGCAGACGTTGCAGCCAGGCGAACAGCAGCCCGGCCTGGATGCCGGTGCGACCGTCGAAGGCCTGGGCGCTGCGCCGCCGGTGCAGGATCGGGCGCAGCGGCAGACCGGGGTTTGCATCCTCGTTCCGGCCGGCATGCGCCTGCCAGTCACAAAGGGGCAATGCGGGAGCGCGACACAGTGCGTGCACCCGGGCCAGCTCCGGCCAGTCACGGTACTGGCGCGACAGACGATTGGGCGCGCCGCTCGGCTCCAGTGCCGCCAGCTCCCGCAGCAGTGCCTCCGGCAGAACGGGCTCCCGCGCCTGTGCGGGGCCGACCCACAGCAGGCAGTCACCCTGTTCAGCCACGTGGAAACCCTGGCGATCCAGCCCCAGCAGCCCGTCCAGGCGCGCCTCGGCCACCCCGCGCAGCAGTCGCACTTGCCAGCCCTGGATGGCGGCGGCGATGGCCAGGCAGGCCAGGACATGGCCCAGGTCGTGCTGGTAGTAGCGGTAGGCGCGCTCGCCATACTTCCAGGCCTCGCGCCAGGGAATGCTGGCCAGGCCGAGCAGAAAGCCGCCGGCCGGCAAGGCAGCGGATAACTGCTCGCCCAGCTCCGGCGGCAACTCGGCGCGTACCTCTAGGGCGTGGACGTCTGGCGCATAATGCGCCAGCAGCCCCTGCCCCTCGACCGCCCCCGGCGGTAATAGCAGATAGGCCTCGGTCGGATGCAGGTTGCCAGACGAAGGATTGACCCGCAGCGCCCAGCGATTGCCGCCGGCCTCCTTCCAGGCGGACAGCGCCAGGCTGTCGTACAGCAGCTGCGAGAGGCTGGCGCGGCTCACGGGTCGCGGCTCGCCGATGGAGCCGGCGAAGGGCGCGTCATAGCCCGGCGTCTCTTCCAGCGGGCGCTGCCACAGCTCGACCAGACGGCTGCCGGCATAGCGGCGGAACGGCGCCGGCTGGATCGCCCAGTCCAGTTGGCCGGGGCCGGGCGCGTAGGCATCCGGCCGATGCTTGCTCAGCGCGTGATAGGCACGTACCTGTCGCTCAGCGTCCATGCCAGTCCTCCCGCCCCAGCCGGTAGAGCAGGTGCGGGCGCAGCGGATGACCCGCCGGCAGGCCCGGATGCTCGAAGTCGTCGGCGGGATCGCGGCGCATGCCGAGGCGCTCCATCAGCCCCCAGGAAGGCCGGTTGGCCGGCACGGTGAAGGACACCACCTGCGCCAGCCCCAGTTCGTCAAACGCGAAGTCCAGAGAGCGCCGCGCAGCCTCCAGGGCATGGCCCTGTCCCCAGAAGGGCCGGGCCAGGCGCCAGCCGATCTCCACCGCCGGCACGAAGGGCGCGTCGAAGCCGACCCGCGCCAGGCCGGTGAAACCGACGAAGGCACCGTCCTCGCGCCGCTCCAGGCACCAGAAGGTGAAGCCGTGCTCGGCCTGATGCGCCTGCAGACGCCGCAGCAGATCGGCGCTGCCGGCGCGGTCCAGTGGCGCGGGGAAATGCGCCATCACCTCGGGGTCGGCGCACAGCGCGGCCAGGGCGTCGAGATCGTCGTCGCGCCAGGGCCGCAGGGTCAGACGCTCGCTGGTCAGGGTCGTGGTCATATACTGGGCTCGCCTTCATGAGTGACGCATTATGCTGCCGCTGGTCTACCACGACGACTACAGCCCGCCCTTCCCGGCCAACCATCGCTTCCCCATGGAGAAGTTCCGCCTGCTGCGCGACCACCTGGTGGACAGCGGCCTGGTGCGCGACGCCGAGCTGCATCGCCCCGAGCCCTGCCCGCCGGACATCCTCGCCCTGGCCCACTGCCCGGACTACATCGAGCGCTTCGCCGGCGGCGAACTGGCCCACGAGGAGCAACGCCGGCTCGGCCTGCCCTGGAGTCCCGCGCTGGCCCGGCGCACCGTGCGCGCGGTGGGAGGCTCGCTGCTGGCCGCCGAGCTGGCACTGGAACACGGCATCGCCTGCCACCTGGCCGGCGGCACCCATCACGCCCACTACGACCAGGCCTCCGGCTTCTGCATCTTCAACGACCTGGCGGTGGTCGCCCGCTACCTGCTGGAAAGCGGCCGCGCCGGCCGGGTGCTGATGTACGACTGCGACGTGCACCAGGGCGACGGCACCGCGCGCCTGCTGGAAAACGTGCCAGACGCCATCACCGTGTCGCTGCACTGCGAGAAGAACTTCCCGGCGCGCAAGGCCCGCAGCGACTGGGACATCGGCCTACCCATCGGCATGGGCGACGCCGACTACCTCAAGGTGGTGAACGACAGCCTCGGCTACCTGCTGGCCCTGTACCAGCCGGACATTGTGCTGTACGACGGCGGCGTGGACGTGCACCGGGACGACGCCCTCGGCTACCTGCAGCTGACCGACGCCGGCATCGCCGCCCGCGACGAGACGGTGTTCGGCCACTGCCTGGAACGCGATATCCCGGTGGTCGGCCTGATCGGCGGCGGCTACGACAAGGACCGCGCCCTGCTCGCCCGCCGCCACGGCATCCTCCACCACAGCGCCGCGCGGGTGTGGCGCGCGGCGGGGCTGCGTTAGCCGGCCAGGACCTTATCCAGAGCCTGTTCGAACGTGGCCACGGTGCGCTCCACATTGCCCAGCTTGTCCAGGCCGAACAGGCCGAGGCGGAAGGTCTGGAAGTCCGCCGGCTCGTCGCACTGCAGCGGCACACCGGCGGCGATCTGCAAGCCCTGGGCGGCGAACTTGCTGCCGTTCCTGATCTGCGCATCGTCGGTGTAGCAGACCACCACGCCGGGCGCCTCGAAGCCCGGCGCCGCGACGCTCCTGAAGCCCCTGGCGGCCAGCAGTTCGCGCACGCGCCGACCCAGCTCGCGCTGCTGCTGGTCGAGCGTGGCGAAGCCGGTGGCCTCGGCCTCCTTCATCGCGTCGCGGAAGCGCGCCAGTGCGTCGCTGGGCATGGTCGCGTGGTAGGCGTGGCCGCCCTGCTCGTAGGCCTGCATGATCTGCAGCCACTTCTTCAGGTCACAGGCGAAACTGCTGCTCTGGGTCGCCTCGACGCGCTCCCGGGCGGCCTCGCCGAGCATCACCAGGGCGCAGCAGGGCGAGGCGCTCCAGCCCTTCTGTGGCGCGCTGATCAGCACGTCGACGCCGCAGGCCTGCATATCCACCCAGAGCGTTCCGGAGGCGATGCAGTCGAGCACGAACAGGCCACCCACCGCATGCACCGCGTCGGCCACGGCGCGCAGGTAGTCGTCGGGCAGGATCATTCCCGACGAGGTCTCCACATGGGGCGCGAACACCACCTGCGGCCGCTCCGCGGCGATGGTCGCCAGCACCTCGTCCAGCGGCGCAGGCGCATAGGCCGTCTGGCGGCCCTCGGCGACCGGGCGCGCCTTGAGCACGATGGATTCGGCGGGTATCTGGCCCATCTCGAAGATCTGCGTCCAGCGATAGCTGAACCAGCCGTTGCGCAACACCAGGGCCTTCTGCCCGGTGGCCAGCTGGCGCGCCACCGCCTCCATGCCGAAGGTGCCGCTGCCGGGCACCACGGCCACGGCATGGGCGTTGTAAACCTGCTTCAGGGTGCTGGAAATGTCGCGCATCACGCCCTGGAAGGACTGCGACATGTGGTTCAGGGAACGGTCGGTGTAGACCACCGAATATTCGAGCAGACCCTCGGGATCGACACTGGGATAGAGGCCGGACATGGCACGTGCTCTCGACTGGGATGATGCCCAGACCCTGCCCGAAGCCCGAGCGGATGACAAGGCCGGCGACCGGAGCCTCGGGTAGAATGTCGCCTTTCCATCGCTCCCCGCGCCGCCATGACCGACTCCACCCCTCGCTCCGCTCCCCACGTCGCCGTCATCGGTGGCGGCCCCGCTGGGCTGATGGCCGCCGAAGTGCTGGCGGCGGGCGGCGCGCGGGTCGAGCTGTTCGACGCCATGCCCTCGGTCGGGCGCAAGTTCCTGCTGGCCGGGGTCGGCGGCATGAACATCACCCATTCCGAGGCGAAGGCGCCGTTCCTGTCGCGCTACCGCGAGCGCGAAAACGAGATCGCCGCGCTGCTCGCGGAGTTCGACGCCGAGGCCCTGCGCGCCTGGATTCATGGCCTGGACATCGACACCTTCGTCGGCACCTCGGGTCGGGTGTTCCCCACCGACATGAAGGCCGCACCGCTGCTGCGCGCCTGGCTCCGGCGCCTGCGCGAGGCCGGCGTGGCGATCCACACCCGCAGCCGCTGGCTGGGCTGGGACGAGGCCGGCACGCTACGCATCGCCACCGCCGAGGGCGAGCGGCTGGTCGCGGCCGACGCCTGCGTGCTGGCCCTCGGCGGCGGCAGCTGGGCCCGGCTCGGCTCGGACGGCGCCTGGGTGCCGCTGCTGCAGGCGCGCGGCGTGGAGGTTTCACCACTGCGCCCGGCCAACTGCGGCTTCGAGGTAGGCGGCTGGAGCGAGCACCTGCGCGACAAGTTCGCTGGCGCGCCGCTGAAGAACGTCACCCTGGCTCTGGACGGAGAAGCACCGCGCCGCGGCGAGTTCGTGCTGACCGAGCACGGGGTCGAGGGCAGCCTGGTCTACGCCCTGTCCGCGGTCATCCGCCAGCGCATCGAGCGCGACGGACGCGCCCTGGTGCGCCTGGACCTGCAGCCGGACCGCACGCTGGAGAAGGTCGAAGCGCTGCTGAGCAAGCCACGCGGCTCGGCCTCGATGGCCAAGCATCTGCACCGCCAGCTCGGCCTGGATGGCGCCAAGGCCGCGCTGCTGCGCGAGCTGAGCCACACCGAAGACTTCACCGACATGAGCCGCCTGGCGCGGGCGATCAAGACGCTGCCGATCGAACTGGTGCGCACCCGCCCGCTGGACGAGGCGATCTCCAGCGCCGGCGGCGTGACCTTCGCGGCGCTCGACGAACGCCTGATGCTGCGTGCCCTGCCTGGCACCTTCTGCGCCGGCGAAATGCTCGACTGGGAAGCCCCCACCGGCGGCTACCTGCTCACCGCCTGCTTCGCCAGCGGCAAGGCCGCCGCGCTGGGGGCGCTGGCGTGGTTGCGGGGGCGGTGAACAGCGCCTTGGTGCGCACGGCGCACCCTACATCCGTGGGCGGGTGAAACCCACGTGACGGGTGCGCGGGTTTCACCCGC
>NZ_JAOEEE010000054.1:0-21249 GCF_029837675.1 Pseudomonas sp. GD04015
GCTCGCTCCTGCGTATTGCGATGCGGCAACAGGAGGCGAGGAATCCGCCGGTGCGCACGGCGCACCCTACCCGCCACGCACGTCATCCGTGGGCGTCACCCGACCTGCCGGGGCAACAGCTCGATGAAGCACCGCATCAGTTCGTGCATGTCGCCGGGCCAGCGCCCGGACACGTAGTTGCCGTCGCGCACCACCCAGGCCGGGCGGCTGTCCGTGGGCGTGTCGCGGTGCAGGCCGCTGGTCTTGCGCCAGAAGTCGGGGGCGCCCGGCGGCACGTCGAGGAAGTCGTCCGGGCTGGCCAGCGTCCGTCCCACCTCGCCCTGCACGCTCATGTAGCCGGCAGGCTCGCCCGGCGCCTCGGCATAGGTGCGGTAATAGTCGCCGTCCCACCAGCGGCCGTAGAAGCGGGTCAGGTCCCAGGCGGTCTTCTCCATCTTCCAGGTCAGCCCGGTGGTCTTGCGCCCATGCAGCACCGAGCGCCCATCCGCGCCCCGGCTGCGCGCCGCCAGCAGCACGCCGTGGCAGACCGCCGCCACCGGCTTGTCGACGGTGAAAAGCGCGGCGACGAATCGTTGCAGCACCTCGCTCTCCAGGTATTCGCGCATGCCCCGGGCCCAGTGCCCACCGGGCAGCACCAGGCCGGCGAAGTCCTCCACCCGCAGGCGCTCGTGGCGCAGCGGCTGCCGGTAGTCGGGGTCACCCAGCATCTCGGCGCAGGCCTCGCGGGCGTCGCGCCGGGCGCGCAGCAGCAGGCCGAGCAGCTTGAGCCGGCGCAGGCCCGGCAGCCGGCCCCAGGGGTCCAGGCCCTCGCCGCTGACCATCTGCGGGTCCGGCTCGGCCGGCTGGCCGTCCGGGGTGGCGAAGCAAACCCGGTAGCCCGCCCGGCGCAACTGGCGCCAGGCCAGGGCGGCCTCGCTGGGGTCGTAGTCGCGGCGCGGCAGGGGAATCAGGACGCAGGGAGCAGGCATGGCGTGGCTCTCGAAGGGGCATTGGCACCAGACCATAGCAGCCCGGCACCGCCGACGGCAGGCCACAGGCGCCAGGTGTAGCGACGAAATAACCACCATCTGTATCGAGCCGGCGGCCGGCCGCCATGCCACCATGGCGGTCCCCTCGCCGCCCACCCGATACCGATCCCCATGGCGCTCACCTGGCACACCAAGCACCACTCCGAACTGGACAAGCACGAGCTGTACGCCCTGCTCGAACTGCGCACCCGCGTCTTCGTCGTCGAGCAGAACTGCCCCTACCAGGAAGTGGATGGCCAGGACCTGCTCGGCGACACCTGCCACCTCCTGGCCTGGCAGGGCGACCGCCTGGTGGCCTACCTGCGCCTGCTCGACCCGGCGCGCCACGACGGCGAGGTGGTGATCGGCCGCGTGGTGATCGCGCCCGAGGCGCGGGGCACCGGCCTCGGCCACGAACTGATGGAGCGCGCCCTGCAGGCCTGCGCCGAACGCTGGCCGGCGCTGCCGGTGTACCTCTCCGCCCAGGCCCACCTGCAGGGCTACTACGGCCGCTACGGCTTCGTCGCGGTGACCGAGGAATACCTGGAAGACGACATCCCCCACATAGGCATGCGCCGCGCCTGAGCAGGCGCGCCGCGCGGTAACGGTTCGAGGTTGCGCTCATGTGGATGGGGACGCTGTTCGCCCTGATCGCCGGGATGATGTGGGGGCTGGTGTTCGTCGGGCCGCTGCTGCTGCCGGAATACTCCGCCGCCCTGCTGTCCGCCGGGCGCTACCTGGCCTTCGGCCTGATCGCCCTGCCCCTGGCCTGGTTCGACCGGGCGCGCCTGCGCCAGCTCGGCCGCGACGACTGGCTGGAGGCGCTGAAGCTCTCGGCGGTGGGCAACCTGCTCTACTACCTGTGCCTGGCCAGCGCCATCCAGCGCGCCGGCGGGCCGCTGCCGACCATGATCATCGGCACCCTGCCGGTGGTCATCGCCATCGCCGCCAACCTGCGCAACGCCCGGCACGACGGCCGCCTGCCCTGGGCCAGGCTGCTGCCTTCGCTGGGGCTGATCGCGGCCGGCATCGGCTGCGTCAACCAGGCCGAGCTGCACGCACTGGAGGCCACCGGCGAGTCGGACTGGGGGCGCTACGCCAGCGGCGCGCTGCTGGCGATGGTCGCCGTGGCCTGCTGGACCTGGTACCCGCTGCGCAACGCCGACTGGCTGCGCGACCACCCCGGCCGCAGCCCGCGCACCTGGGCCACCGCCCAGGGCCTGGTGACCCTGCCCATGGCGCTGCTCGGCTACGCCCTGCTGTGGCTGGGCATGGGGCTCACCGGCAGCGACTTCGCCATGCCCCTGGGGCCGCGCCCGGAACACTTCGTCGCCCTGATGGTGACCATCGCCCTGCTCTCCTCCTGGGTCGGCACCCTGTGCTGGAACGAGGCCAGCCAGCGCCTGCCCACCTCGATCGCCGGCCAGCTGATCGTGTTCGAGACCCTGGCGGCGCTCGGCTACGCCTTCCTCCTGCGCGGCCAGTGGCCGGCGCCGCTGACCCTGGCCGGCATCGCCCTGCTCATCGTCGGCGTGCTCTGGGCGGTGCGGGTCAGGCCGGTGCGCGACTGACCCGCGCCGCGCAATCTCCACACGGCCTCCGCACGGGCTCCATACAGGCGCGCCAGACTGCCCCCATCCGAACGATGGAGGTGGGTCATGCTGTTCATGCTGGGTGTGCTGCTGGTGATGCTGTTCGGGCTGACCGTGCTGGTGCGCGCGCTGCTGCTGTTCCCCCTGCGCGGCGTGCGCCAGGGCTGGGCGCCGGCGCTGCGCCGCTACGCCCTGAGCCTGCTGCTGTGCGCCACCGTGGGGCTGTGGCAGCTGGGCGAGCTGTACGGCTTCAGCTGGCAGCACATGGGCCGGGCCGACCGCGCCCGGATGGTCGACGCCGCCGTGGCCTTCGCCTATCCCGGGGTCTACGCCGACCTGGGCGAGCTGCGCCGCGACTACTCCCGCTTCACCCCGGAAGTCGAGTACGTGCGCTACCAGGGCGACATGGTCGACCTGCTGTTCGGTGGCACCGACTACCGGGTCCGCCTGCCCGACCTGTTCGTCGAGCTGGACATCCATGGCAATCCCCTGAGCCAGTTCGCCTTGGACGAGGAACAGGGCGCGGTGGCGCCGGACCGCCCCGAGCTGGGGCTGATCGGCGAGGTGTTCGACGAACGGCCGATCAGCATGGGCGAAGGCTTCCAGTTGCGCTGGGCGCAGCCGGAGCGGGGCGAAACGGAAATCCATGGCCACTGCTTCAGCGCCTACAGCGAGAAAGCACGCCGGCAGACGCTGGAGCTGACCGGAAGCGGGGCGGCACCGCTGCTGCTGGAGCGCCTGCCGGGCTTCTACCATGTCCAGGTGCAACTGGTGCCGGAGGGCGAATACCACTACAGCCAGGCCCAGTGGCAACGCATCACCCGGGCGGAGTTCATCCGCCTGCGCAAGGACTGCCGTGCCTCGACCCAGGCGATCCGGCCGTGAGGTCCGCCCGCCCTCCTGCTAACCTGCGCTTCCCACCCCAACCGATCAGCCAGCATGGACAAGCACCTCCTGCAGCAACAGGTCTGCCAGCGCCTCGAAGCCGACCTGACGCTGCTGCTCACCGCCGCCGAAGTGGCCCGCCAAGCCGCCACCCACGAAGAAAGCAAGGCGGAGAACAAGTACGACACCCGCGGCCTGGAGGCCTCCTACCTGGCGGCCGGCCAGGCGCGCCGGGCGGAGGAAATCCGCCGTGCCCTGGGCGCCTGGCGCACGCTGCAGATGCGCCCCTACGACGACGAACAGGGCATCCAGCTCGGCGCGCTGATCTGCCTGGCCGACACCGATGACCGCCAGCAGTGGCTGCTGCTGGGCCCGGACGGCGCCGGCCTGAAGCTGGAGCACGAGGGTCTGGAGATCATGTTGATCACCGTGCAGGCGCCGCTCGGCCAGCAGCTGCTGGGCAAGGGGCCGGGCGACGAGGTACAGGCCGGCCCCGCGCCGCGCCAGGTGGTGCGGGTGCTCTGATCCGGTTCAGGCCGCCGCGGGCGGCGCCTCGTCCAGCAGGTAGGCGTCGAAGCCCAGCTGGTTGAGCAGGTGCACCGCCAGCTCGCTGCGGATGCCGCCCTCCGGGGTGACCACGTAGCAGGTCGCGCGATCCAGGGCGTCGGCATGGGTGCGCAGGTTGGCGACCGGCAGGTTGAGGCTGTCCGGCAGGTGCCCGGCCCGGTATTCCAGCGCCAGACGCACGTCGAGCAACAGGTACTGGCGGCCGCCCCGCGCCAGTCGCTCCAGCTCGCCGCCGCCGATGTGCGGGATCAGGGTCGGGCGTACCAGCTCGACGAACGCCTCGCGGTGCAGGCGGGCCAGCTCGCCGTCCTCCAGCATGATCACGCTGGCCGAGCGCACCGCGCCGCTCACCAGCGCCTCCTCGCCGAAGAAATCGCCGCTCTCCAGCACCTGGGCCGGCTGTTCGCGGTAGGCGGCCGGCAGGCTGACCCGCGCCCGGCCGCGCTTGATCACGTAGAAGTGCTCCCCCGGCTCTCCGTAGGTCACCACACAGTCGCCGGCGCGTACCGGCAGATGCTCGAAGCGCGCCAGCAGCGCATGCAGGTGCGACGGCGGCAGGCGGCCGAACAGCGGCGTGCCGAGCAACCGCGCCAGCCAGTCGTCCTCCTCAGCCGTCTCCTCGACCATGCCGTCGCCCAGGCTGCTGACCTGGTAGGCCGCATCCTGGCTCCAGGCCAGCAGCCGCTCCAGCAACTGGTGCTCCACCGCGAACAGGCTCACGTCGGTGATCGCCCTGACGCTGTTCGGGTTGTTCTGGCCGGGGTTGAGCGGCATGTGTGCCTGGGGCGAGCCGCCCTCGATGGTCTGTCGGGCGGGGCCGGAATCCACCGCCACCTTGCCCTCCAGCAGGTAGTACTGGGCCAGAGAATGCGCGCCCTTCTGCAGCAGCGGCGTGCCGGCCGGCCGCTGCAGGTAGGTGAGGCTGGCGTGCAGTTGCTGGCGATAGTGCGGACTGAGGAAGTCCATCGGGCTGAAACTGGCCAGTTGCTCGGGTGTAAGCGGAACGCTGCTCATGGCAAGGCCCTCCTGCATACCGTGCGAATCACTATGCGCCGCCTTTGCCGAACCGGCCACGCCGTTGGTCGCGTGGCGGAAAGCGCTTCCGAATCAGTGCCTTATGCACAAATCCTGGGGACTTCCCTGTGGATAACCCCTGCTGGCGCCACGCCAGCCCCCGAGGCGCGCGGGCCGCGCCGGGCTGTTCGATTCCTGCGCAGCGCTCAGGCGGACAGTTCCCGCCAGGTCAGGTACAGGCGCAGGTCGAATTCCAGCTGGTGGTAGTCGGGCAGCATGTACTGGCAGAGCTTGTAGAAGGCCTTGTTGTGCTCGGCCTCCTTCAGGTGCGCCAGTTCGTGCACCACGATCATGTTGAGGAACTCCGGCGCCGCGTCGCGGAACAGCGCGGCCACGCGGATTTCCTTCTTCGCCTTGAGCTTGCCGCCCTGCACCCGGGAGATGGCGGTGTGCAGGCCGAGCGCGCGGTGGGTCAGGTCGAGCCGGCTGTCGTACAGCACCTTGTCGATGGCCGGCGCGTTGCGCAGGTACTCCTGCTTGAGTTCGAGGGTGTAGCCGTACAGCGCCTTGTCGCTCTGCACCTGGTGGCGACCGGGGTAGCGCTTGGCCAGGTAGTCGCCGAGGCGGTCCTCGGCGACCATCTGCGTCACCTGCTGCTGCAGGTGGGGCGGGTAGCCCTGGAGATATTTGAAGGGAGTGCTCATGGCGCCAGTCTAACCGCCGACGGGGGCGCGATGGCACCCGTCGGCGGCTGGCGGTCAGCGCACCCTGAAGCGGTTGACCAGTTCCACCAGGCGGCGATTGGAGGCCAGCAGCGCGTCGGTGCTCTTGTCCGCCTGCTGGCCGCTGGTGACCAGGTCGTCGACCATGTGGCGGATGGCGACCATGTTCTGGTTGATCTCCTCGGTCACCGCGCTCTGTTCCTCGGCGGCGGTGGCGATCTGCGCGCTGAGGTCGTGGATGCGGCTGACCGACGAGGCCATGTCGTCGAGGCCGACGTTGACCCGCGAGGTGCGGTCCGCCGTGGCCTGGCAGCTGGCCTTGGTCTGCTCCATCGCCTGCACGGCGGAACTCACGCCCTGCTGCAGCTTGGCGAGCATCTCGTTGATCTCCGAGGTGCTCTGCTGGGTGCGCCCGGCCAGCGCGCGCACCTCGTCGGCCACCACGGCGAAGCCGCGACCCTGTTCGCCGGCCCGCGCCGCCTCGATGGCCGCGTTGAGCGCCAGCAGGTTGGTCTGCCCGGCGATCTCGCCGATCACGCCGAGCACGTCGTTGATGCGCTGGGCGTCCTGCTGCATGGCCAGCACCCGCGCGGTGGCGCTCTCCACCTCGTCGACCAGGGCCAGCACGCTGGTCGAGGCCTCGGCCACCACCTGCTTGGACTGCTCGGCGTTGTCGTTGGCGTCGCGGGTGAAGCTGGCCGTCTCGGTAGCGCTCTGCGCCACGGTGTCGGCGGTCGAGCTCATCTCGGTGATGGCGGTCACCGCCTGGTCGGTCTCGTTGGCGTGGCGGGCCAGTACCTCGTTGGTGTGACGCGACTGCTGCTGCAACTGGGCCAGTTCCTCGGCGATCTGCGCCGAGGCCTGGGTGACGTCGGCGATCATGTTCTGCAGGTAGGCGATGAAGCGGTTGACCGACTCGCCCACCGCATCCATCTCGTCCGCGCCCTTGAGCGCGATGCGCCGGGTCAGGTCGGCGTCGCCGGCCGACAGCGAGTCGATGTTGCCGCGCAGCACATTCAGGCGCTGCATCAGTTGGTGGATCGAGAACAGCATGATGGCCAGCAGCAGGATGACCAGCGGCACCTGGATGTACGCCAGCGTGCTCAACACGTCGGAGCTGTTCTCGGTCAGCAGGCGGGTCGGCAGCGCCGCCGCCAGCAGCCACGGCGTGCCCTCGATGGGCTGCAGGTAGAAGGTCCAGTCCTCACCGTCGGCGTTGTCGAATTCCTGCTTGTACAAGGCGTCGCGGCCGATCTTGCCGAGGCCGTCGCGGACCTGGCCGACGAAGTCGGACTGGCGAGCCAGCTCGGAGACGTTCTTCAGCACGATTTCGCCGCCGATCCGCGCCTGGTTGCTGAGGATCTTGCCGTCCGGCTCGACGATCATCACCTCGCCCTGGATTTCCTTCTCCTTCTCGGCCACCAGGCCATTGAAGAAGCCCAGGGTCACGTCGATGGTGGACACGCCGAACGGCGCGCCGTCCTTGACGATGGCCATGGCGCAGTTGGTGCGCGGCTGGGCGCTGGCGTCATCCTTGTAGGCGGCTGCCCAGGCGCACTTGCCGGGCGGCGCCTGCATTCCGGCACGGTGCCAGGGCTGCTCGTAGTAGCGCAGCGACTCGTCGGAGTTCCAGTAGGTGTTGACGATCATCCGGCCGCTGGCATCGCGGTGGAAGAAGGTGCTGTGCTTGTCGCGCTCGGAGCGCTTCTGCGGCAGGGGCCAGATGCCGCCGCCGAAGACCTTCGGGTCGCCGTACTGGTCGACCAGGCCGGGTACCACGACGTCGATGGTGTCGCTGTCGAGCAGCGGCACCGTCTGGGTGATGCTGCGCGACTGCGCCTCGACCTTGGCCAGCTCGAACAGGATGGTCTCGGAGATTCCGTTGAGCTGGTTCAGGACCAGTTGCTCCTCGGAGGCCTTGAGCTTGGGCGTGACGAAATGGCGGATGCCTTCCTCGGTGAGTAGGAACACCACCGCGATGAAGACGACGAAGATGAGGGTGTAGCGGGCCTGGATTGTTTTTATTGAGCCCATGGTCGCTCCTGCTTTGCTGCCGCTGCTCCCGCCCACACAGGTGCGGGAAAGGCCCGGGATGAGCCTTTTGCCAGCATATCCGGGATATCGGCTGGCGGGCACCGGACTTGATCACGAAACGCCAGGCGTTTGCCGAACGCCGACGAACGCCTGTTGACGACGGGCTCACAGAATGAAGGTGCCACGCTGGCGCTCCGGCCGGGCACGACGCATCGTCTGCCTCCCCCACACACCGATAAGGACATTGGCCTGTGAGGCTGCTCGCCACCACGCCCCTGCCCTGCTACCACGCCGCACCCGCCCGCCTTTTGGCAGCGGGCGCGCACGCCTGCCGGGAGAACGATAGAAGATGAAACCCGCCTCCCTGCTGGCCATGGGCCTCTGCACGCTGTTGAGCGGATGCGAGGCATTCATGGTCATTCCGATGGCCGCCGGATGCATCCTGCGCCCCGGCCTCGACCTGTACCCGTCCCGGCTGCCGCCCGCCACCGTCGGGCAGCCCTACCATGTCCAGGTCGGGGTCGAAAAGCTGTCTCTGCTCAGTGGCCTGCGGGCTGGCACCGAGGACCAACCGCTTCCTGAAGGGCTGGAGTTCGTCTACATCGACAGGGAGGCCCATGGTGTTATCCAGGGCGAGCCCACCCGGTCCGGCACCTACGAGATACGCGTAGAGGCGAGCGGCATGGGCACCCAGTGCTCCGGCCAGCAGGTGGAGCAGACCTATACCCTGCAGGTGTTGGAAAGGGCCGAGGCCAGCCGCTAGTCCGCCGCGCAGGCCATCGCGCCGCCCAGCGAACAGGGCTCGCCCGCCAGGTAGCTGCGGTAGACCCGCAACAGTTCCTCGGCGCCGTAGCGGCAGTGGGCGACCCGGCACTCGGCGCTGAAGTCGAAGCGGCTGTCGGCGGGTTCCGCCAGGCGGATGCGGATCGCCGGCCAGTCGTTCGGCGCGGCGTCGGGCGGGGTGAACAGCAGGCGCTCCCGGCGCTGCACCAGGTGGCCGCCGGCGGCGGCGTAGTCGAAGACGAACAGCAGGGTGCGCGAGACCTTGGTGGTGCAGTCGGCGCGCTCGCCGCAGCGTTGCACATCCGCCACTACCGGCGCGGGTGCGACAGGCTCTGCAGGGTCTTCCCAGGTCTGCCCGGCACAGCCGGCGAGCACCAGCGTGACGACGCAGAGCGCGCCACGAACGATTGGCGGCATTTTCATCTCCCCCAAACAGGCGAAAGCCCCGCAGAGCGAGGCTTCCGGTACGACGCGACGGCCTAGTTGACCTTGGCGGTCAGCTCGCCGCTGGCGTAGCGCTGGAACATGCCTTCCAGGGAGATCGGCTTGATCTTCGAGGCATTGCCGGCGGTGCCGAAGGCTTCGTAGCGGGCGATGCAGATGTCACGCATGGCGACGATGGTCTTGGCGAAGAACTTGCGCGGGTCGAACTCGCTCGGCTGCTCGGCCATCATGCGGCGGATCGCGCCGGTGGAAGCCAGGCGCAGGTCGGTGTCGATGTTGACCTTGCGCACGCCGTGCTTGATGCCCTCGACGATCTCTTCGACCGGCACGCCGTAGGTTTCCTTGATGTCGCCACCGAATTCGTTGATCACCTTCAGCCACTCCTGCGGTACCGAGGAGGAGCCGTGCATCACCAGGTGGGTGTTGGGGATGCGCTTGTGGATTTCCTTGATCCGCTCGATCGACAGTACGTCGCCGGTCGGCGGCTTGGTGAACTTGTAGGCGCCGTGGCTGGTGCCGATGGCGATGGCCAGGGCATCGACCTGGGTGCGCTTGACGAAGTCGGCGGCCTCTTCCGGGTCGGTCAGCAGTTGGCTGTGGTCCAGCACGCCCTCGGCGCCGACGCCGTCTTCCTCGCCGGCCATGCCGGTTTCCAGGCTGCCCAGGCAGCCCAGCTCGCCTTCCACGGACACGCCGCAGGCATGGGCGAAGGCCACGGTCTGCTGGGTCACGCGGACGTTGTAGTCGTAGTCGGCCGGGGTCTTGCCGTCTTCCTTCAGCGAGCCGTCCATCATCACCGAGCTGAAGCCCAGCTGGATCGAGCGCTGGCACACGTCCGGGCTGGTGCCGTGGTCCTGGTGCATGCACACCGGGATGTGCGGGAATTCTTCGATGGCGGCCAGGATCAGGTGGCGCAGGAAGGGCGCGCCGGCGTATTTGCGGGCACCGGCGGAAGCCTGGACGATCACCGGGGAGTCGGTCTTGTCGGCCGCTTCCATGATCGCGCGCATCTGCTCGAGGTTGTTGACGTTGAAGGCCGGCACGCCGTAGCCGAATTCGGCGGCGTGGTCGAGCATCTGGCGCATGCTGATAAGTGCCATCTGTGAAGCTCCCAAATGAGGGTCGTTAGGTGTGCAAGCCTGCCGCAGGGGCAGGCCTTGTTCAAGTTTCCGGGGAGGAAACCTCCCCGCCCCGCGCGCCGTCGCGCGCGGGATTCGCATCCGGCGGGGCCTGGCGCCCGCCGCACTGCCGGCCCGGACAACCTGCCGGGCCTCCGTTTACCGCAATTACCGTGCCTTGCAGCCGCGACCGATCAGGTCATCGTCCGCCACCCGGTACACCAGGCCCTCCTCGCCCTTGCTGTGGAAGGCCAGGACGCCGTCGCTGTAGAGCGCGCCGGAGCCCGAGGGTTCGCGCTGCAGGCGGTGGACGATATCGTCGCCGCCCAGGCGCAGGTCCACCGCATCCTCGCCCACCGCTCGCCACAGCACCTCGGCCTGGCTGTCGCAGACCCAGCGGGTCCAGTGCTCGGCAGGCGCCGGCTGGCCGGCACAGGCCGACAACAGCGCGACGGCCGGCAGGATAGAAGCTCTCATCGCTCACTCCATGTCAGGGGCAGTCCTGCTGGGCACTGCCGTCCCTGGTGGGGTCGCCGGTGCTCTGCGCCTCGACCCGCTGATCGTCCTTGGTGGACGGCAGGATGATTTCCGGCGGGCTGAACACCTCGCAGGTGCTGGGTGCCTTGCCGCTGCAACCGGCGGCGAGGCCGGCCAGACAGATTAACAGGATGCTGAACGTGCGCATGACCGTATTCCTTTCTCCGGGGTTCCTCTGCAAGGGACCGCGGAGCAAGGCGCTTGGTTTAGCTCCCGTGCCTACCTGGCGCGTTCTTCGAGCACGGCCACGGCCGGCAGCACCTTGCCCTCGACGAACTCGAGGAACGCGCCACCACCGGTGGAGATATAGCTGATGCGCTCGCCCACGCCATATTTGTCGATGGCCGCCAGGGTGTCGCCGCCACCGGCGATGGAGAAGGCCGGGCTCTCGGCGATGGCCTGGGCCAGCACCTGGGTGCCGTTGCCGAACTGGTCGAACTCGAACACGCCGACCGGGCCGTTCCACAGGATGGTCTTCGAGGATTTCAGCAGCTCGGCGAACTGGGCGGCGGTCTGCGGGCCGATGTCGAGGATCATGTCGTCGTCGGCCACGTCGGTGATGGCTTTCACGGTCGCCTCGGCGTCTTCGGCGAAGGCCTTGGCCACCACCACGTCCACCGGCAGCGGCACGCTGACCTTGGCCGCGATGGCCTTGGCGGTGTCGACCAGGTCGGCCTCGTACAGCGACTTGCCGACCTTGTGGCCGGCGGCGGCGAGGAAGGTGTTGGCGATGCCGCCGCCGACGATCAGCTGGTCGCAGATCTGCGCCAGGCTGTTCAGCACGTCCAGCTTGGTGGACACCTTGGAGCCGGCGACGATGGCGGCCAGCGGGCGCTCGGGACTCTTCAGGGCCTTGCCCAGGGCGTCCAGCTCGGCGGCCAGCAGCGGGCCGGCGGCGGACACCTTGGCGAACTTGGCCACGCCGTGGGTCGAGCCCTCGGCGCGGTGGGCGGTGCCGAAGGCGTCCATCACGAACACATCGCACAGGGCGGCGTACTGCTGGGCCAGCTCGTCGGCGTTCTTCTTCTCGCCCTTGTTGAAGCGCACGTTCTCGAACAGCACGACGTCGCCGGCCTTGACCTCGACGCCGCCCAGGTAGTCCCTGACCAGCGGCACGTCGCGGCCCAGGGCCTTGGACAGGTAGGCGGCGACCGGCGCCAGGCTGTTCTCCTCGGAAAACTCACCCTCGGTCGGGCGGCCCAGGTGCGAGCAGACCATCACCGCCGCGCCCTTCTCCAGCGCCAGCCTGATGGTGGGCAGGGAGGCGAGGATGCGCGCATCGCTCTTCACCACACCGTCTTTCACCGGCACGTTGAGGTCTTCGCGGATCAGCACGCGCTTACCGGCGAGGTCGAGGTCGGTCATCTTCAGAACGGTCATGGTCGGTCCTTCAGGGCTGTTTGATTGGATTGGGTGGAGACGGCGAGGAAATGTTCCGCGACGTCGAGCATGCGGTTGGCGAAGCCCCATTCGTTGTCGAACCAGGCCAGCAGGTTGACCAGGCGCGGGCCGGACACGCGGGTCTGGCTGCCGTCGACGATGGCCGAATGAGCGTCGTGGTTGAAGTCGCAGCTGGCATGGGGCAGCTCGGTATACGCCAGCAGGCCCTTGAGCGGGCCGGCCTCGGCGGCCTGGCGCAGCACCGCGTTGATCTCGGCGGCCGAGGTGTCGCGGGCGGTCTGCAGGGTGATGTCCAGGCACGAGACGTTGACCGTCGGCACGCGGATGGCCTTGGCCTGAATGCGCCCGGCCAGCTCCGGCAGCAGGCGCTCGATGCCCCGGGCCAGGCCCGTCGAAACAGGAATCACCGACTGGAAGGCCGAGCGCGTGCGGCGCAGGTCTTCGTGGTGATAGGCGTCGATCACCGGCTGGTCGTTCATCGCCGAGTGGATGGTGGTGATGGAAACGTATTCCAGGCCCACCGCCTCGTTGAGCAGCTTGAGCAGCGGCACGCCGCAGTTGGTGGTGCAGGAGGCGTTGGACACCAGCCTCTCGGCGCCGGTCAGGCACTGCTGGTTGACGCCGAACACCACGGTGGCGTCGATGTCCGCCTCGCTGGCCATCGGCTGGGAGAACAGCACCCGTGGCGCGCCGGCGGCCAGGAAGCGCTCGGCGTCGGCGCGGCTGTGGTAGACGCCGGAGCACTCCAGCACCAGGTCGATATCCAGCGCGGCCCAGTCGATGGCCTCGGGCGTGCTCTGGCGCAGCACCTTCACGCAGTCGCCGTTGATGTGCAGGCAGTCGCCGTCGACGCTCACCTCGCCGGGGAAGCGGCCGTGGGTGGAGTCGAAGCGGGTCAGGTACTCGATGCTGGCCTGGTCGGCCAGGTCGTTCAGCGCGACGATCTCGAAGCCGGCCGCGGCGCCGCGCTCATGCAGGGCGCGCAGCACGCAACGGCCGATGCGGCCGTATCCATTGAGGGCGACTGTGTACGGGCGGTTAGCCATGGCGGTCTCTATTCGGTCTCCCCTCTCCCATCGGGAGAGGGGCTGGGGTGAGGGACTTTCCCTCATCCGGCCTTGCGGGCCACCTTCTCCCAAAGGGCGAAGGACTCAGGCGTCCAGCAGCTCTTCGGCGGTTTCCAGGATGTTGGCGACGGTGAAGCCGAACTCCTCGAACAGCTGCGCGGCCGGCGCCGACTCACCGAAGGTGGTCATGCCGATGATGCGGCCTTCCAGGCCGACGTACTTGTACCAGTAGTCCGCGTGCGAAGCCTCGATGGCGATGCGCGCGCCGACCTGCAGCGGCAGCACGGCCTGTTTGTAGGCGGCGTCCTGCTGGTCGAACACGCTGGTGGACGGCATGGAGACCACGCGCACCTTGCGCCCCTGCTCGCTCAGCTTGTCGTACGCCTGCACGGCCAGGCCGACTTCCGAGCCGGTGGCGATCAGGATCAGCTCCGGCTCGCCGGCGCAGTCCTTGAGCACGTAGGCGCCGCGGGCGATGTCGGCCAGCTGCTGGGCGTCGCGCGCCTGGTGCGGCAGGTTCTGCCGGCTGAACACCAGCGCGGACGGGCCGTCGGCGCGCTCGATGGCGTGCTTCCAGGCCACTGCGGACTCCACCGCGTCGGCCGGGCGCCAGGTGTCCAGGTTCGGCGTGCCGCGCAGGCTGGCCAACTGCTCGATCGGCTGGTGGGTCGGGCCGTCCTCGCCGAGGCCGATGGAGTCGTGGGTGAACACGTAGAGCACGCGCTGCTTCATCAGCGCGGACATGCGCACGGCATTGCGCGCGTACTCCATGAAGATCAGGAAGGTGGCGCCGTAAGGGATGAAGCCACCGTGCAGGGCGATGCCGTTCATGATCGCGCTCATGCCGAACTCGCGCACGCCGTAGAACATATAGTTGCCGGCGGCGTCATCGGCGGCCACGCCCTTGCAGCCCTTCCACAGGGTCAGGTTGGAGCCGGCCAGGTCGGCGGAGCCGCCGAGCAGTTCCGGCAGCAGCGGACCGAAGGCGTTCAGCGCGTTCTGGCTGGCCTTGCGGCTGGCGATGGTCTCGCCCTTCTCGGCCACGTCACGCACGTAGGCGGCGGCCTTCTCGGCGAAGTCGGCGGGCAGCTCGCCGGCGATGCGGCGCTTGAACTCGGCGGCCAGCTCCGGGTGGGCGGCGGCGTAGGCAGCGAACTTGTCGTTCCAGGCGGCCTCGCGGGCGGCGCCGGCTTCCGTGGCGTCCCATTCGGCGCGGATGTCGGCCGGAATCTCGAAGGAGCCGTGGTTCCAGTTCAGCGCGGCGCGGGTGGCGGCGATCTCGTCGTTGCCCAGCGGGGCGCCGTGGCACTCTTCCTTGCCCTGCTTGTTCGGCGAGCCGAAGCCGATCACGGTCTTGCAGCAGATCAGGGTCGGCCGGTCGGCGGTCTTGCGCGCGGTCTCGATGGCGGTGCGAATCTCGTCGGCGTCGTGGCCGTCGACGTTGCGGATCACCTGCCAGCCGTAGGCCTCGAAGCGCGCCGGGGTGTCGTCGGTGAACCAGCCGTGGACCTCGCCGTCGATGGAGATGCCGTTGTCGTCGTAGAAGGCGACCAGCTTGCCCAGGCCCAGGGTGCCAGCCAGGGAGCAGACTTCGTGGCTGATGCCTTCCATCATGCAGCCATCGCCGAGGAAGGCGTAGGTGTAGTGGTCGACCACTTCATGGCCCGGGCGGTTGAACTGGGCGCCCAGCACCTTTTCGGCGATGGCGAAGCCGACGGCGTTGGCGATGCCCTGGCCGAGCGGGCCGGTGGTGGTCTCGACGCCCGGGGTGTAGCCGTATTCCGGGTGGCCCGGGGTGCGGCTGTGCAGCTGGCGGAAGCTCTTCAGG
The DNA here is from genome assembly GCF_029837675.1 of Pseudomonas sp. GD04015. Taxonomy (NCBI): domain Bacteria; kingdom Pseudomonadati; phylum Pseudomonadota; class Gammaproteobacteria; order Pseudomonadales; family Pseudomonadaceae; genus Pseudomonas; species Pseudomonas sp. GD04015. The sequence goes on from NZ_JAOEEE010000054.1 coordinate 15,000, forward strand.
TCATCGATGGACAGGTCGTAGCCGGTCAGGTGCAGCAGCGAGTAGATCAGCATCGAGCCGTGGCCGTTGGACAGCACGAAGCGGTCGCGGTCGGCCCAGTTCGGGTTGCTCGGGTTGTGCTGCAGATAGTCGCGCCACAGGACCTCGGCGATGTCCGCCATGCCCATGGGGGCACCGGGGTGGCCGCTGTTGGCTTTCTGCACAGCATCCATGCTGAGGGCACGAATGGCATTGGCACGCTCACGACGGCTGGGCATCGCTAATCTCCTGCGGGGGGCTGGTCACGGTAAAAAGGCGCGTATTTTCGCCCAGCAGGCGCCGCGGGGGCAATGACAGATGATCGCCCCCGACGACCCGCCCCCTATTCACCGCGTATATATTGCTCCAGCTGCTGGATCAGGCTGGCCTGGTCGGCCATGGCCTGCTTGACCAGGTCGCCGATCGACAGCATGCCGATCAGCTCGCCCTCGGCCACCACCGGCAGGTGGCGCAGGCGGCGGTCGGTCATCAGCTGCAGGCAGTGCTGCACGCTGTCCTTCGGGCCGATGGTGATCACCTCGGCGGTCATGATGTCGCCGACCTTGGCCTCGAAGGCCCCGCGCTCCATTTCCGCCAGCTTGCGCACGTAGTCGCGCTCGCTGACGATGCCCACCAGGCGCCCGCCGGCAAGCACCACCAGGGCGCCGATCTTCTTCTCGGCCAGCAGCTTGACCGCATCGAGCACCGAGGCCTCCGGCGCGATGTGGTGCACGTAGGCGCTGGGCTTGGTTCTGAGCAGTTCCGCAACGGTCTTCATCTTGTTGTCGCCTCCCCGGGCTATCGATTCTCCCCGCCGGGCACGGCCCCGGCAGAGCAAGAATAGCCCAGGGTCCGGCGCGGGTTCACACGTCGCGTTGCCGCAGCGGATCGGCCCTGGCCGGCGTCAGTTCTGGCGCTGCAGCTCGGCCAGCATGGCCTGCCAGTCGTCGATGTGGCGCTGCAGGCCGGCGCGCAGCTGCGCGTCGTCGGTGTCGGCCAGGATGTGGCGCAGCAGCGCCAGGTAGTCGCGGGCGTCGGCCAGTTGCTGCTCGCGGCCCGCCGGCTGGCTGCCGGCCGGGGTCTCGCTGGCCGCCGGCGGCGCGGGCGGGTGGCTGTCCCGGTCGCTGGCGCAGCCGCCGAGCAGACAGGCGCAGAGCAGGATGGGAAGACAAAGGCGAGCCATGGCGAAGCTCCTCGCAAGGGTATCGGGTGCTTCACTATCGGAGGGCAGCGTTCGCGGATCGTTCTCAGGCCGGCGGCAAACGCAGGCTGGCCCTCACCCCTCCAGGCACGTTGGCCAGGGTCAGCCCGCCGCCGTGCAGCAGCGCCACCTCCTGCACGAAGTTGAGGCCGAGTCCGGTGCTCTTGCGCCCGCTGGCCGGGCGCGGCAGGGAATAGAAGCGCTCGGTCAGGCGCGGCAGGGCGTAGTCGGGAATCGCCTCGCCCTGGTTGAACAGGCTCAGCTCGACGCCCGCCGCACCCGTCTCGGCGGCGAAACGCAGCTCGCCGCCCGCCGGGGTGAAGTCGAGGGCGTTGTCCAGCAGGTTGGCCAGCGCCTGGCGCAGCAGGAAGCGCTCGCCTGCCACCACCAGGCCGACGGGCACGCCGTTGACCGCCCGCAGCCCGGCAGCCTGGATACGCGCGGCCTGGCCCTGCAGCAACTCCTCGACCAGCGCATGCACGTCCACCGGCACCCGCTCCTCCAGCCCCTGGCGCTGCTCCACCAGGGCCAGGTTGAGCAGGCGCTCGATCAACTGCTGCAGGCGTGCGCCCTCGCCGGCGATGTTGGCGACGAAGCGCTGGCGCTGCTCGGCCGGCATCTCGCCCTCGAGCAGCTCGGCGGCGCCGCGGATCGCCGCCAGCGGGCTCTTCAGTTCGTGGGTCAGGGTGTGCACGTACTGCTCGACGTAGGCCTTGCCCTCCAGCTCGGTGCGCATCTTCTGCACCGCCTGGGCCAGCTGGGTCAGCTCGCCGCCGCGCAGGGCCGGCAGCTCGGCGCGGCGCCCCTGGCTGACCGCCTGGGCGTAGCGGGTCAGCTTGCGCAGCGAGCCGCTGAGCCACCACGACAGCACCCCGCCGATCAGCAGGCCGAGCACGATCAGCCCGGCGCCGAGCCAGCCCAGCCGGCGCTGGGAGCGCTCGATGTAGGGCTGCAGCGACTTGTTCGGCTTGGCCACCGAGACCACGCCGATGATGTTCTCGCCGTCACGGATCGGCGCCGCCACGTACATCACCGAGCTGTCCTCGTCGGCCGGGTCCTCGCGGGTCGAGCGGGCGCCATACTCGCCGCGCAGGGTCAGGATCACGTCGTTCCAGCGCGAGTAGTCCTGGCCGACCGCGCTGCCGCTGGAGTCGAGCAGGACAATGCCGTGGGCGTCGGTGACGTAGATGCGGTGGTTGACCGCGCTCTTCTCCACGCCCCATATCTGCGCCTGGGGCTGGCGCTGGCCGTAGGCCTTGAGCAGCTCGGGCCAGTGGCTCTGCTGCAGGCGGTTGTGCTTCACGTCCTCGCGCAGGATCTCGGCCAGCAGGTTGGCGGTATCCACCAGGGTTTCCTCGGTGGACTGGCGCACCCCGGGACGGATCTCGTCCATCACCGTGCTGAGCACGAACCAGCCGGCCAGGCCGACGAACAGGAAGTACACCAGGAAGATGCGGACGCCTAGCGGCATGGGCGCGCTCCCGGCTGGAGCGAAAAGGGACTGGGCAACGTGAGGTCTTCCCTGCGAACGGTGATGGCGACCCGCCGAACGGTCGGGGCGGGTGTCGCGGGCGCCCCGCGGCGCTGGCAGAATAGCCCCGCGGTCATGGCCGACGCGCCCCCCAGGCGCCTAGATGCGAACGACAAGGCCAGCATACCGCACAACACGACCGGATCTGCCCAACTCGCGAAGAGCCCGCGCCCCGCGGCCGGGAAACCACATGGATGCCGCCACTCCCGCCGCGCCGCTGCAGCTGAACCTGCTCGGCGGCTTCGCCGTCGCCTGGCGCGACCAGCCGCTGGACGGCTTCAACTACGACAAGATGCGCGCCCTGCTCGCCTACCTGGCCCTGGAGCACACGCGCGAACACAGCCGCGAGACCCTCGCCGCCCTGCTCTGGGAATCCAGCCCCAGCGACACCTGGCGCGGCAACCTGCGGCGCACCCTGTCCGACCTGCGCCGGGTGCTGGAAGCGCCCACCGGCCTCGACCTGTTCGCCGCCACCAAGAACAGCCTGCGCCTGCGCCCCACCGGCCTGATCGACGCGCTGCGCTTCCGCCAGGCGCCGCAGCGCTGCGCCAGCCACCCGGCCTGCCAGCAGTGCCCGAGCTGCATCGAGGAACTGGAGAGCGCCGTCGCCCTGTACCGCGGCGACTTCCTCGCCGGCCTCGACCTGCCCGACTGCCCCGACTTCGAGGACTGGCTGCTGCTGCAGCGCGAGTCCTTGCGCTGCCACGCCCTGGCGCTGCTGGAACACCTGAGCAACCTGTTCGAGCAGCGCGGCGAATGGCAGCGCGCGTTGCCCCACGCCCGCCGCCTGGTCGAACTGGACCCCTGGCAGGAAAGCGGCCAGCTGCGCCTGATGCGGCTGCTGGCGCAGAACGGCCAGCACGCGGCGGCGCTGTCCCAGTACGAAAGCTTCCGCAACCAGCTGTGGAAGGAACTGGGCGTGCACCCGAGCAAGGACTGCCAGGCCCTGCACCAGCGCATCCGCGAGGGCGGGTTGCGTGCCGAGATGCCGCTGGCCGAGGTCTGCGCCGTGGCCGTGCCGCCACCACCGGCCGAGCGGCGCCAGGTCACCGTGCTGTACTGCGAGATATCCATCCCCGGCTGCGCCGACCCGGAAGAAGCGCTGGAACGCCTGGAAGCGCCCCAGGCCCAGTGCCTGCAGGTGATCCGCGCCCACGGCGGGCACGTGGCCCAGGCCCTCGGCGGCGGCCTGCTGGCCTACTTCGGCTACCCGCGCGCCCGCGAGAACGCCGCGCGCCTGGCCGTGCAGGCCGCCCTCGCCCTGCCCCAGGCCTGTGCCCCGGCCCAGGTGCGCTGCGGCGTGCACACCGGGCTGATCGTCACCGCGCCGGGCCAGCACCTGCCGGACGCCACCGGCGTCACCTCCGACATCGCCGTGCAGATGCGCCAGCACGCCGGCTACCAGCAGGTGGCGCTGAGCGCCGCCACCCACCGCCTGATCGAAGGCTACTTCCGCTGCCTGCCGCTGCCCGGCAACCTGCCCGGCGCCGGCGCGCTGTACCACGCCGAGGAAGCCAGCGGCGTGCGCCACCGCCTCGCCGCACAGCCGCAGCTCACCCCGCTGGTCGGCCGCGACGCCGAACTCGACCGCCTGCTCGATGCCTGGCGCCAGGTGCGCGAGGCGCGCACGAGCGCCTGCGTGCTGCTGCGCGCCGACCCCGGCGTGGGCAAGTCGCGCCTGTTCCATGAACTGAGCAGGCGCCTCAGCGCCAGTCACCCCGCCCAGCAGGTCGCCCTGCGCTGCCTGGAACCGCACGCCAGCGACCCGTTCTTCCCGGTGGCCGAGCTGATCGCCCATCTCTGCGCCTTCGTGCCCCTCAGCAGCCCCGAACAGCGCTACCACAAGCTGGACGGCGTGCTGCAGCGCCTGTTCGCGCTGGACGCCGAGGGCCGCGACCTGATCGCCGACCTGCTCGGCCTGCCGCTGCCGGCCGGCTCGACGGTGGCCGGCATGCCGCGGGAGACCTGGCGCGCGCGCATGCTCGAGACCCTGCTGACCATCGTCCGCGCCGGCCGCAGCCAGCCGCTGCTGCTGGTGATCGAGGACGTGCACTGGGCCGACGCCTCCACCCTGCAACTGATCGAACGCCTGCTCCGCGAGCCGGAACGGCGGCCGATGCTGTTGCTGCTCAGCGCGCGCCCCGAATTCCCCGCCCGGGCGCTGGAGGAACTCGGCGCCCACGGCCTGGAGCTGCCGCACCTGAGCCCGGACATGGCCCAGGCGCTGGTCGAGGGCCTGCCCCAGCGGCTCGGCGAAGCGCAGCTGCGCCAGGTGCTGGCACTGGCCGACGGGGTGCCGCTGTTCATCGAGGAACTGGTGCGCTGGGTGGCCGAGAGCGGCGACCAGGGCGCCATCCCGCTGACCCTCAACGACCTGCTGATGGCGCGCATCGACCAGCTCGGCGAGGCCCGCACCACCGCCCAGCTCGCCGCCTGCATCGGCCGCGAATTCCACTTGGAACTGATCCAGGCCCTGCACCCGCAGAGCCCGGAGCGGCTGGAGCACGACCTCGACGCCCTGCTCCGCGCCGGCCTGATCGAGCCGGGCAGCCAGGCCAGCCTGCGCCAGTTCAAGCACGCCCTGGTCCACCAGGCCGCCTATCAGGCGCAACCGCGGACGCAGCGCCGGCAGACCCACGCGCGCATCGCCGAAGTCCTGCAGGCGCTGTTCCCGGCGCGCTGCCAGCATGCCCCGGCGCAGCTGGCCCACCACCTGAGCGAGGCCGGGCTGCATGAGCAGGCCCTGCCGCTGTGGCGCCAGGCGGGCGAGAACGCCCAGCGCTTCTCCGCCAACCGCGAGGCCGCCGACCACCTGCAACGCGCCCTCGGCTGCCTCGCACAGCTACCGGCCTCGGCCTGGCGCGACGGCGAGGAACTGGGCCTGCAACTGGCGCTGGGCGCGGCCCTCAACTCGTCGGCCGGCTACGGCGCGGCGAGCACCCGCGCAGCCTTCTCCCGCGCCCTGGAGCTGGGCCAGCAACTGCAGCAGCCGGAGGCGTCGTTCCGCGCCCTGGTGGGCGTCTGGGGCTGCTGCGACTCGTTCGACAAGGCCACCGTGCTCGGCCAGCAGGTGCTGGCCGCCGCCGAACAGAGCGGGCAGTTGCCGCTGCGCCTGCTCGGCCACATGTGCCACCTCGGCGGCGCCTTCTGGAGCCGACCGCTGGCCGAGTCGCGGGCCATCGCCGAAACCATCGTCGCCCTGTGCGACCCGGCCACGCGCCAGGCCTGCGTCGTCGGTTTCGGCGAGGACCCGCTGGTCCACAGCCGCGCCTACCTGTGCCTGGGCCTCTGGGTGGAAGGCTTCCCGGCCCGCGCCCGGCAGCTGTGCGCCGAACTGCTGGACGACGTGCGCGCCCACGGCTCGGCCAACGCCATCTGCCACGCCCTGGTGTTCGCCTGCATGCTGCACTGCCTGCTGGACGACGCGGATACCGTGGCCGGCATGGCCGAGGAAACCCTGCTGCACAGCCGCGGCAAGGGCCTGCAACTGTGGGAAGACA
>NZ_JAOEEE010000055.1:0-20682 GCF_029837675.1 Pseudomonas sp. GD04015
GCGCGCAGCGCACTCTACGGCGGCGACCGCCACAAGGATTCTGCAATGAACGCCATCAACCAACCCGTCAGAGCGGCCGCCGAGCGCGCACCGTCCTACTATTCGGCCTCCCTCAACGTCGAGACCGACTACCCGACCCTGCAAGGCCAGGTCAGCGTCGACGTTGCCATCATCGGCGGCGGCTTCACCGGTGTCGCCACCGCCGTGGAGCTGGCCGAGCGCGGCCTCAAGGTGGCCATCGTCGAGACCCACAAGATCGGCTGGGGCGCCACCGGGCGCAACGGCGGCCAGGTCACCGGCAGCCTGTCCGGCGACGAAGCCATGCGCAAGCAGATGCGCGACCGCCTCGGCGCGGAAGTGGACGACTTCATCTGGCACCTGCGCTGGCGCGGCCACGAGATAATCAGGAACCGGGTGGAGAAGTACGGCATCCGTTGCGACCTCAAACACGGTCACCTGCACGCGGCGATGAAGCCCAGCCACATGGACGAGCTGCGCGGCGCCTACGAGGAAGCGGTGCGCCGCGGCATGGGTGACGAGGTGACCCTGCTCGACGCGGCCGGGGTACGCGAGCACCTGGCCAGCGACCTGTACCTGGGCGCGGTGAAGAACACCCGCAACATGCACCTGCACCCGCTCAACCTGTGCATCGGCGAGGCCAGGGCGGCCGAGAGCCTGGGCGCGCTGATCTTCGAGCATTCCGAGGTGCTCGACATCGTCCACGGCGCGCGGCCGGCGGTGATCACCGCCCACGGCCGCATCGACGCGGCGCAGGTGCTGCTGGCCGGCGACGTGTACCACAAGCTGGAGCGCAAGCAGCTCAAGGGCATGATCTTCCCGGCCATGGGTGGCATCGTCACTACCGAGCCGCTGGGCGAACGGGCGAAGCAGATAAACCCGCAGGACCTGGCCGTGTACGACTGCCGCTTCGTGCTCGACTACTACCGGATGACCGCCGACGGCCGTCTGTTGTTCGGCGGCGGCGCCAACTACTCCGGGCGCGACTCGCGTGACATTGCCGGCGAGCTGCGCCCATGCATCGAGCGCACCTTCCCCCAGCTCAAGGGCGTGAAGATCGACTTCCAGTGGAGCTGCGCGATGGGCATCGTGATGAACCGCATCCCGCAGCTGGGCAAGCTGTCGCCCAACGTCTGGTACTGCCAGGGCTATTCGGGCCACGGTGTCGCCACCACCCACATCATGGGCGAGATCATGGCCAACGCGCTGACCGGCACCCTGGGCCACTACGACACCTTCTCCGCCTGCAAGCACATCAAGGTGCCGCTGGGCGACGTGTTCGGCAACCCGATGCTGGCCGCCGGCATGTGGTACTACCAGATGCTGGAGAAGCTGCGCTAGGGCGCTGAAAAACCTCTTCCTTGTCACGCCCGCGCAGGCGTGAGTCCGGGGGCCTCTGGTTTCCCGCCTGCGCGGGAATGACGATTGTTTCGGTGAGCCCCTGGACGCCGGCCGTGAACCCGGCCGGCGCCCGCGTTGTCTGCACAGAGCCTGTACAGAGGGCGCGACGAGCGATCCGGGAGCGCGGCGATGCATCGATCACTACTCTGCCTGGGCTGCGGCCTGCTGGTGCTGGCCGGCTGCAGCAAGGACCAGGATGACGGCCCCTTCCAGGCGCCGGGGGCCAACTACGACCTGTCGCACTGGAAGCTCACCCTGCCGGACGCCAAGGCCAGCGAGGTGCCCAGCGCGGAGCTGCGCGCCGGCTACGCCTCGCGCTACTTCCACCTGGCCGATAACGGCGCCATGGTGTTCATAGCCCCCGCCGGCGCGGGCAGCACCAAGAACTCCGACTACCCGCGCGCCGAGCTGCGCGAACTGCTCGACCCTGCCGACGACAACCGCAACTGGAACGGCGCCGGCCACCACCGGCTCAGCGCCAGCGCGCGGGTGCTGCGCGCGCCGAGCACGCAGAAGATCATCGTCGGCCAGGTTCATGGCTTCGACGCGCGCCCGCTGGTCAAGCTGCAATGGGAGAAGGGCCGGCTCAAGGCGCTGATCAAGCGCCACCCGAAGGGCAGCAACGAGGACATCCGCCACGTCTTCGCCACCCCGGTGGACAACGACCTGTTCTCCTACCGCATCGAGGTGCGCGACGGCGTGCTGGCGGTGGAGGTCAATGGCGAGCGCATCGACCACGACTTCTACGCGGCGGACCCGGCCTGGCGCCAGGTGGGCTTCTACTTCAAGGCCGGCGCCTACGTGCAGGACGACGAGGGCGACGGCGCCGACGATGTGGGCGAAGTGCAGTTCACCCAGTTGAGCGTGCGCCACGACTAGCCCGGACGTATCCTATGCGCCCCGTCTCGACCGCCCAGGACCCCCCCATGAAAGCCCAGCTCCTCGAACTCGTCACCCTGATCAGCTCCGGCTGCATGACCGACGAGGAGATCGCCCGCATCGCCGACGAGGCGGCCCAGGCCTACGCCGACCCGGCTGCCTTCCTCGCCGCCAACCCGGACGTCAACTACGACGACGATTTCCCCATCCCGCTGGGCGAGTGGGTGGTGGTCGGCAGCCTGCCCGAGACCGTGCTGTTCCAGGCCGACACCTACGACCAACTGCTGCAGCAGATCATCGACTCCTTCGGCCCGCAGGTGAGCTTCAACATCAAGCCCAAGCAACTGGTGAAGGTCGAGCCGCTGAAGGCCCTCAACCGCATCCAGGTGCAGCTCTCGGCGCTGTACAAGGAGAAGGGCGGCTACGTGCTGGTGGACCTCAGTGAGCCGCTGGACGACGAGCTGCAGTGCGTGCTGGTCTACACCAGCGACCTGCCGCGGGTGCTGGAGCTGGCGGTCGATGTCGGCATTTACGCAGCCCCGGCCTATGAGGCGCTGAAGGCCGCCCAGGACGAGTGAACTGCGCGCCACACCGTGCCGTGCCGTGCTACGCATGAAAAAAGCGATGTTCCCGTCAGATGTTGTAGTGCCCTGAGCTCTTCTGGGTTCCCGCCTGCGCGGGAATGACGGTTTCGGAAGAAACTTCCACCCTATCTCGTCATCCCCGCGCAGGCGGGGATCCAGGGGCAGGCAGGGTGCAGCGTTCCGATGGCGGAGCTTGACCGCGCAACACGTAACGGGGACATAACCATGAAAAAGGCCGCTTCCCGATTGAGGAAGCGGCCTTTTTTTGGGGGACGATCAGGTCAGCACGGCGATCAGAATGATCAGCGGGATCGGTACACCGAGGAACCACAGCAGAAGTGAGCGCATGTCTGTTCTCCTTGTTATCAGCGAAGCGGGGCGGTAGTGGTGCGGTAGTCGCTGACGACCACCACCACGGCGTCACGGCTGCGACCACCGAAGGTGGCGGCGAAACTACCGACGAAGGCGCCGATCAACAGCGCGACGAACATCCACAGGGTGGCGTGCGCGGCCGCCTTGCGGGCTTCATCGGCGGCCTGTTTGGCCTGTACCACGCTCTCGCGGGCCTGGGCATAGACCTCGTCGACACGGGCCTGGGCCTCGGTGGGTGAGAGGTTGGTGCGTTGCGACACCAGCTGTATGAGGTAGGCGCGGTCGGCCGCGGAGAGTTCGCCGTCGTTGTCCAGGCTGCGCGCCAGGATGCGCGCGACCACGCCATGGGCGGCATCATCCGCGCTGGGCGCCGGGCGATCATCGCGGAACAGGCCGTCGATGTAGTAGCCGTACTCTTCTTCGGCTCCGGCCAGGGCCGCTGGTGCCGCGCCGGATGCGACCTGTGCGCTGGCCTGTACGCCGGCACCGACAATGCCACTCACCGAGCCCACCAGCACGGTTGCGGTGAGCAGGGTCGCCACGGCCCACGCCAGGAAGCCGTGCGCGGTGTCGCGGAAAAATACCTCGTCACCATGCAGCGTGGTCCACCTCACGCGCAGGCGGCCGGCGAGGTAGCCGCCCATCCCCGCCGCGATGATCTGGGTCAGGGCGAGCCAGATGATCGTGGAGATGCCCAATCCTTCGGCGCTGATACCCTCGTTGCTCCAGGGCGAGACCGCACTGAAGCCAAGGCCGAAGCCGAGCAGGATGAGAATGAGCGACAACGCCGCCGCGGCGATGGCGCCGGCGAAGATCGCGGCCCAGGAAACACCAGAGGTGCTGGCGGATTCATCCAGGGCAGTTGCAGCAAGATTGGGTGTGGTGATCATTTTTTTATCCTTACTTGGACGGAAAAACCCACTGCGGGGACGGCACATCGCCGGCTCCTATGGCTTAGTGAGAGCGTCAGTCGGTAAGGTTCAGGTTCTTGTTGCGGGACTGGGCCGCGGGGGGCGTCGAGATCGGCACAAAGCAGGCGGCGCCCGATAGGCCGGGGCGCACGGGAGGGCTCGCCGAAGGCGCTTGCCCCTCGGCGAGCTGCTGGACGAACCTTGTCTACACCCGCGCTAGCCAGGCCTGCGAGGCGTCGAAGGTCTGGCTGTTGTTACCTGGGCGGGAACGGCTACAGGCTGAAGCCGCCGTCGATGGGGATGATGGTGCCGGTCATGTAGGCGCCGGCCGCGCTGCACAGGCTGATGGCGAGGGCGGACATTTCCTCCTCGCGGCCCCAGCGGCGCATCGGGATGTGGGCCACATCCTCGGCCATGGCCGCCTCGTCGCCGGCGATGTGCCGGGTCATCTTGCTCGGGAAGCGGCCGGGGGCGATCACGTTGACATTGATATGCTCGCTGACCAGCTCTTTGGCCAGGATACGTGACAGCTGGTGCAGCGCCGCCTTGCTCGGGCCGTAGGCGTAGGCCTGTTCGCCGAACGAGCTGATACCGGCCACCGAGCCGATGTTGATCACCCGCGCCGGGCTGGCCTCGCTGCCGGCCTTGCGCAGCAGCGGCAGCAACTGCTGGATGCAGCTGAACACGGCGGTGACGTTGAGCTGCATGACCTTCTCCCAGCCCTTGACCGGGTAGCTCTCCAGTGGCGCGCCCCAGGTGGTGCCGGCATTGTTGACCAGGATGTCGAGGCGTTCGACGCGGCCGTTCAGTTCTTCGGCCAGGGCGCGGGCGCCTTCCTCGCCGGACATGTCGGCGGCAAGGCCGATGCACTCGCCGTAGGCCGACAGTTCCTCGGCCACCTGGCGGCAGGCGTCGCCATCGCGGGCGCAGATGAACACCCGGGCGCCGGCCTCGAGCAGGCCCTGGGCGATCATCCGGCCGATGCCGCGGCTGCCGCCGGTGACCAGGGCTGTGCGGCCCTGCAGGCTGAAATAGGGATGCATGGAAACTCCTCGGGGCAATGGGAACGAGCCCATACCCTAATCGAGGCGGCCGGCGGATGCGGCGCTTATAGCCGGCGCAAATGCCGGGGCATCAGCGCTTGCCCTGGCGCAGCGGCTCCAGCAGCGGCTTCAGGCCGTTGTGGTCGATCTCCTGCATCAGCGCCAGCAGGCGACCGATCTCGCCCTTGGGGAAACCCTCACGGGCGAACCAGTTCAGGTAGTTGCCCGGCAGGTCGGCGATCAGCCTGCCCTGGTACTTGCCGAAGGGCATGGTGCGGGTGACCAGCAGGAGGAGGTCTTCGGGATTCATGGCGGTGTCGGTGGTGCGGAAGATGCGCGCAGGATAACCCGACTGGCGCACTGTACGGCCACAGTCGTCGCCAGCTGTATGCCCGTGGCGCGGGCGCGGCGCGCTTTAATCGCCGTTTCCCTGTTGTCGCGGAGTGCTCCGATGTCGCCCAAGGACCTGCTGCTGGCGCTGGTGGTGATCGTCGCCTGGGGCCTCAACTTCGTGGTGATCCGCGTCGGCCTCGACAGCCTGCCGCCGATGCTGCTCGGCGCCCTGCGCTTCGTCCTGGCGGCGCTGCCGGTGTTCCTGGTGCGCCGGCCGAACCTGCCCTGGCGGTGGCTGATCGCCTACGGCGCGACCATCTCCCTGGGCCAGTTCGTGTTCCTCTTCGAGGCCATGGCCAACGGCATGCCGGCCGGGCTGGCCTCGCTGGTGCTGCAGTCCCAGGCGTTCTTCACCCTGGCCTTCGCCGCCCTGTTCCTCGGCGAGCGGATGCGCGGCGCCAGCGTGCTGGGCCTGCTGATCGCCGGCGGCGGGCTGCTGCTGATCGGTCTGCAGACCGGTCATTCCACCTCGCTGCTGGGCATCGTGCTGACCCTGGTCGCCGCCTCCATGTGGGCGATGGGCAATGTGCTCACCCGCAAGTTCGGCAAGATCAACCTGATGGGGCTGGTGATCTGGGGCAGCCTGATCCCGCCGGTGCCGTTCTTCCTCCTGTCGCTGTGGCTGGAAGGGCCGCAGCGCATCGAGCAGGCCCTGCTCAATATCGGCACCAGCTCGATCCTCGCCCTGCTGTACCTGGCGCTGATCGCCACACTGCTCGGCTACGGCCTGTGGAGCCGCCTGCTGTCGCGCTACCCGGCAGGGCAAGTGGCGCCATTCTCGCTGCTGGTGCCGGTGGTGGGCCTGAGTTCGTCGGCCTGGCTGCTGGGCGAGCGACTGAGCACCCTGCAGTGGGTGGGTGCGGGGCTGGTGATGCTCGGCCTGCTGGTCAACGTGTTCGGCGGCCGCCTCTGGCAGCGCCTGCAGGGTGCGCAGGCCGCCTAGCCGAAGCGCCGGCCGACGCGGTAGGCTGCGGTCTGATCGGCTAGGAGCGAAGGCGTTGGATTTCAAGGCGAAGATTTCCCTGCGCCGTGCCCGTGAGAAGGGTACGGTGCCCCGGCCCGGCGACGCGGGCTGGCAGTTCGAGCTGGGCGAGCGGCTGGAGAGCGACCGTGGGCGTATCGTCAACTCGGCGGCGGTGCGCCGCCTGCAGCAGAAGACCCAGGTGTTCCCGCTGGAGCGCAACGCCGCGGTGCGCAGCCGCCTGACCCATTCGCTGGAAGTGCAGCAGGTCGGCCGGCACATCGTCCGCACGCTGTTCCAGAAGCTCGGCCCGCGCGCCGCCGACTACGGCCTGGTCGGCCTGGAGCGGGAGCTGGAGACCCTGGTGGAAATGGCCTGCCTGACCCACGACATCGGCAACCCGCCGTTCGGCCACTTCGGTGAGTTCGCCATCGGCGACTGGTGCGCGCGTCACCTCGACGGGCTGTTCGCCAGGGCGGTGCCGGAGGGCGATGCCGAACTGCGCCAGCACATGCTGGCCGACCTCGCCGCCTTCGAAGGCAACGCCCAGGCCATCCGCCTGCTGCACCGCCTGCACGACATGAACCTGACCTACAGCCAGACCGCCTGCATGCTCAAGTACGTGCGCGCGGCCTACCAGCCGCGCCCGGCCGGTTCCTACCTGGCCAAGAAGCCCGGTTACTACCTGAGCGAGGAGGGCTTCGTCGCCGAGCTGTGGCAGGCGCTGGGCATGGCGCCCGGCACGCGCCATCCGCTGGTGTACGTGATGGAGGCGGCGGACGATATCTCCTACTGCCTGGCCGACCTGGAGGACGCGGTGGTCAAGCACATGCTCGACCTGAAGCGGCTGGACGAGTTGTTGCGCGAAACCTTCGCCAAGCGCCTGCCGCTGGACTACGTGATCGACGAGCAGGGGCGCAGCTTCGCGGCGCTGCTCGACGACGCCCGCGAGGCTGCCGAGAACGAGCCGGTGGACAAGGTCGGCAAGTTCTTCATCCGCCTGCGCGTCAACCTGATCCACCCGTTGGTTCAGCATGCGGCCGCCCAGTTCGTTGAACACCTGGACGCGGTGTTCGCTGGCACCCTGGAACGTGCCCTGCTGGAGGACGACAGCCCGGCCAGTGCGGTGGTGCAGACCTTCAAGGACATCGGCGCTGGCCACGTGTATTGCCACCGCGAGGTGGAGACCCTGCATCTGCGCGGTCTGCGCATCCTGCAAGGATTGCTGGACGGCTACGGCACGCTGCTCGGTCTGCGCGGCGAGGATTTCGCCGCCGTGCTGGACGGCAAGGGCCGCGCCGACCTGCGCATGCTGGCGCGGCGCCTGCCCACGCACCTGCTGGCCGCGTACCGGGTGGCGGTGGCCGGGCACGAGGACGGGGACGCCGCGCTGTGGGAGTTCTACCACCGCGCGCGTCTGCTGCTGGACTTCGTCAGCGGCCTGACCGACCAACTGGCCGAGGACGAGCACCGGGTACTCACCGCCCAGTAGGGTGCGCCGCGCGCACCGCGAGCAGCCAGTTTGCCTGTGGTGCGCACGGCGCACCCTACGGTGTAGCGAAGGGTAAAGCGCCGGACATGAAAAAGCCGGGTCTCTCGCAAGCCCGGCTTTTTCGTTGCCGCGTCGATCAGCTGTGGCGGATCAGGTAGTCGAAGGCGGACAGCGAGGCCTTCGAGCCTTCGCCCAGGGCGATGACGATCTGCTTGTACGGCACAGTGGTCACGTCGCCGGCGGCGAACACGCCGGGGATGCTGGTCTGGCCCTTGGCATCGACCACGATCTCGCCGAAGCGCGACAGCTCCAGGGTGCCTTTCAGCCACTCGCTGTTGGGCAGCAGGCCGATCTGCACGAAGATGCCTTCCAGCGCCACTTCGTGGACCTGCTCGGTGGCGCGGTCCTTGTAGACCAGGCCGGTGACCTTCTGGCCGTCGCCCTTGACCTCGGTGGTCTGCGCGCTCTTGATCACGGTGACGTTCGGCAGGCTGTACAGCTTGTTCTGCAGCACGGCGTCGGCGCGCAGGGTGTCGGCGAACTCCAGCAGGGTCACGTGGGCGACGATGCCGGCCAGGTCGATGGCCGCCTCGACGCCGGAGTTGCCGCCGCCGATCACCGCCACGCGCTTGCCCTTGAACAGCGGGCCGTCGCAGTGCGGGCAGAAGCACACGCCCTTGGCCTTGTATTCCTGCTCGCCGGGCACGCCCATCTCGCGCCAGCGGGCGCCGGTGGAGAGGATCACGGTCTTGGCCTTGAGGCTGCCACCGTTCTCGAAGCGCACCTCGTGCAGGCCGCCCTCGGTGGCCGGCACCAGTTGGCTGGCGCGCTGCAGGTTCATGATGTCGACCTCGTACTCGCGGACGTGCTCCTCGAGGGCGCGGGCCAGTTTCGGGCCTTCGGTTTCCTTCACCGAGATGAAGTTCTCGATGGCCATGGTATCCAGCACCTGGCCGCCGAAACGCTCGGCGGCGACGCCGGTGCGGATGCCCTTGCGCGCGGCGTACACGGCCGCCGCGGCGCCGGCCGGGCCACCGCCGACCACCAGCACGTCGAAGGCTTGCTTGGCGCTCATCTTCTCGGCGTCGCGGCTGGCGGCACCGGTGTCGATCTTGGCGAGGATTTCCTTCACTTCCATACGGCCGGAGGCGAACACCTCGCCGTTCAGGTAGACGCTCGGCACGGCCATGACCTGGCGGCGCTCGACTTCTTCCTGGAACAGCGCGCCGTCGATCGACACGTTGCGGATGTTGGGGTTGAGCACGGCCATCAGGTTCAGCGCCTGGACCACGTCCGGGCAGTTCTGGCAGGAGAGCGAGAAGTAGGTCTCGAACTCGAAACGGCCTTCGATGGCCTGGACCTGCGCGATGGTCTCGGCGTCCAGCTTGGACGGGTGGCCGCCGACCTGCAGCAGAGCCAGCACCAGCGAGGTGAACTCGTGGCCCATGGGGATGCCGGCGAAGGTGATGCCGATATCCGCGCCCGGACGGTTCAGGGCGAAGGACGGACGGCGTGCATCGTTGCCGTCGGTCTTGAGGGTGATCTTGTCGGTCAGGCCGACGATGTCGTTGAGCAGTCCGAGCAGCTCCTGGGATTTCGCGCTGTCATCGAGGGACGCGACGATCTCGAACGGCTGGGTGACCTTCTCGAGGTAGGCCTGCAACTGGGTTTTCAGAGTGGCGTCCAACATGACGGAGTTCCTTCAGTGCGAATTTCGGACAAACAAACGCCCGGGCGGATCGCGCCCGGGCGTTCGGGCACCTTTGAGAAGTCCTGTGGGACTTCTTGAGGCGAAAAATGGGATGTAGAGCGTCGCGAGCGACGGCAGTGCAAGGCGAAATCAGGCGAGGGCGCGCAGTTTACGAGCTGTAAATGAGCAGCCCGAGCCTGATTTCAACGCAGCAATGCCTAGCGCAGCAGCGCTACGCCCATTTTTAGATCTTGCCGACGAGGTCCAGAGACGGAGCCAGGGTCTTCTCGCCTTCTTTCCACTTGGCCGGGCAGACTTCGCCCGGGTGAGCGGCGGTGTACTGGGCGGCCTTCAGCTTGCGCAGGGTCTCGGAAACGTCACGGGCGATCTCGTTGGAGTGGATTTCCAGAGTCTTGATCACGCCTTCCGGGTTGATGATGAAGGTGCCGCGCAGGGCCAGGCCTTCGTCGGCGATGTGTACGCCGAAGGCGTTGGTCAGCTGGTGGGTGGGGTCGCCGACCAGCGGGAACTGGGCCTTGCCGACGGCCGGGGAGGTTTCGTGCCAGACCTTGTGGGAGAAGTGGGTGTCGGTGGTGACGATGTACACTTCAGCGCCGGCCTTCTGGAAATCGGCGTAGTTGTTGGCGGCGTCCTCGATCTCGGTCGGGCAGTTGAAGGTGAAGGCCGCGGGCATGAAGATCAGAACCGACCACTTGCCTTTCAGGCTCTGCTCGGTGACCTCGATGAACTCGCCGTTGTGGAAAGCGTTGGCCTTGAACGGCTGAACCTGGGTGTTGATCAGGGACATTGAATAACTCCTGGTGGGTTTGGAAGTGGGTTTGGAAAGTTGACGGTGGGCATATTAGCCGCATTGGTCCAGATTGCTTAATTGATTGCGGTCATTGAATCGATTGCCATGGCCTATGACGGCGCAGCCCGACCGGGTCGCCGCATGATAGGCGACGGGTCTTCAGCTGGCGACTTGCAGCTGCGGATGGCGTCGGCGGTACTGCTCGAAGATGAACTGGCGGATGCGCTCGGCGTGCTCGCCGTGCTGCAGCGTCAGGCCGTAGGCCGCGCGGTGCCGGCCGATGCGCCGGATGCGCCGGCCCTGCACCGGCATGCTCTCGCCGCCGGGCACGGACAGCCACAGGTTGAACTGCTCCGGCGGCTGGCGCAGCGGGGTGCCGAGCACCAGGCTGCCGGGGGCCAGTTCGTACACCAGCAGGTCGCTCTCCTCGCCGCTGCCGTCGCGCAGCGCCAGTGGCTCGTCCAGCTCCAGGCGCCAGGGGCGGCGCACCTCGCCGTCCTCGTAGATGCTGGGCGCGCCCATCTCCAGCTGCAGGCCGTGCAGCTCGTCCTCCACCATCTGCAGCGGGAAGGTCATGCTGCAATCGTCCATCCGCGCCTCCAGGCTCAGCCTGGCGTGGACGCCGAGGCGCGCCAGCAGGGCGTTGGCCAGCGGCCCGCCATCCACCTTGAAGGCGGGAATGGGCAGCGGCTTGCCGATGAACTGGCTGTGGAAGACCTCTCGGATGAAGTCCAGTTCTTCGCTGGAGAGGGTGGGGTGGTCGGACATCGGGGTGGCCCTCCGCGGGCGACTTCGGGTGATCGCAAAACGTGAAGCGCGTCACGCGCGCGGGCGATCACCCAAGTGTGACGACCGCACCGGCGGCGAGTTCCCCCGGGGGCGACATGCGGCATAATGCGCGGCGTTTTTTCGAACTCTCGCGGAGTGCTGCATGAAAGTCGCCATCCTGTCCGGCTCGGTCTACGGAGCCGCCGAAGAAGTCGCACGCCGCGCCGTCCAGGTGCTGGAGGGCGCCGGTTGCGAAGCCTGGCACAAGCCCGGCGTGGCCCTCGACGAAGTGCTGGCCTTCGCCCCCGAGGCGCTGCTGGTGATCACTTCCACCACTGGCATGGGCGAGCTGCCCGGCAATATCCAGAACCTCTACTACGCCATTCGCGACCGTTTCCCGGCCTGGAGTGGCCTGCCCTGCGCGGTGATCGCCCTGGGCGATTCCAGCTACGACGTGTTCTGCGGCGGTGGCGAGCAGATGCGCGAGCTGCTGCTGGAACTGGGCATGCGCGAGGTGCTGCCGATGCTGCGCCTGGACGCCAGCGAGAGCGTCACCCCGGACGAGGACGCCATGCCCTGGCTGGCCGAACTGGCCGCGGCGCTGAAAGCCTGATGCACCCGCGCGCCGCCGAACTGATTCGCGAGCTGCAGCTGGCGCCCCATCCCGAGGGCGGCTACTACCGCCGCCTGTTCACCGCCGGCCGCCGCGACGCCGAGGGCCGCGCCGCCTCCAGCGCGATCCTGTTCCTCCTGCCGGGTGGGGTGGCCAGCCGCTGGCACCGGATCGACGCGGACGAGCTGTGGCATTTCCACGAGGGCGCGCCGCTGGAACTGCTGATCGGCGAGACGCCGGCCGCGGTGCGCCGCGAATGCCTCGGCCCGGTCGCCGCCGGACAACTGCCCCAGCGCGTGGTGCCGGCCTGCGCCTGGCAGGCGGCGCGCAGCCTGGGCGACTTCACCCTGGTCGGCTGCACCGTGGCGCCGGAATTCCGCTTCGAGGATTTCCGTCTGCTGGCCGACGATCCGGCTGCGCTGGCCGCCTGGCCACGCCTGGCGGCGGACTACCCCGAGCTGCTCTGAGCGGCGCTCTCGCCGATCAGGTCGAGCCACGCCTGCGCCGCCCGCGACAGGTAGGCGCCGCGCCGCCAGATGAAGGCGATGTCCCAGCGCAGGTCCGGTTCGTCCAAGGCCAGGCGCACCACCCCCGGCCGTTCCAGTTCGCGCGCCACGATCCGCGGCAGCAGCACCACGCCCTGGCCGGCGGCGACCAGCGCGCCGAGGAAGTCGGCCTGGCCGCTGCGCCCGCCCTCGATCGGGGTGAAGCCGGCCTCCTGGCAGGCGCGCAGGAGGCGGTCGTTGAGGGTGAAGCTCTGCTGGTAGAGCAGGAAGGGCGTGTCGGCGAGCTGCGCCAGGCTCACTCCGTCGGCGCCCGACAGCGGATGGGCGGCCGGCAGCAGGACGTCCAGCGGCTCGTTGCAGAACGGCTGGCTGTCGAAGGCGGGGTCGTCCGGCTGCAGGCCGGCGCCCAGCTCCAGTTCGCCGCTCAGCACCAGTTGCTCGACCAGCTTGCTGCCACCTTCCTGCAGGTGCACCGCGATGTTCGGGTAGCGCCGCCGGTATTCGGCGAACAGGCCGGCGAACAGCGCGTCGCTGCCGAGCATGGGCAGGCCCAGGCGCAGTTCGCCGCGGGCGAGCTGGCCGAGGTCGTCGAGTTCCCGCTGCAGCTCCTGGCGCAGGCGCAGGAAGTCCTCGGCGCGGCGTTGCACCACGCGGCCGGCATCGGTCAGGCGCAGGTGCGGGCCGCTGCGTTCGAGCAGGCGCACGCCGAGGCGCTGTTCCAGCTGCGCCACCTGCTTGCTGATCGCCGACTGGCTGGCGTGGAGCACGGCGGCGGCCTGGGTGAAGCCGCCCTGGCGCACCACTTCGGCGAAGGCGCGCAGCTGTTTGAATTCCATTCTGGAATGCCTTTCAGTCGGATAATTCGCTTTTGGGATGATAGGCCGGCGCTTAACCTGCTTGCCAGTGCAAGAGGGTTGTCATCGTGGATCGCGCGCGTGTTCGTCATCTGTTTCGCCTGGGCGCCGAGCTGGCGGCGCTGCTGGGGCTGTACCTGGCCGGCTGCCAGCTGGCCGCCTGGCTGGGCTGGCCGATTCCCGGCGGGGTGATCGGCCTGGGCCTGCTGCTGGCGGCTTTCGCCAGCGGCCGGGTGGAGCCGGCCGCGCTGCAGCTCGGCGCCGGCCTGCTGATGGCGGAGATGCTGCTGTTCTTCATCCCGGCGCTGATGAGCCTGCTCGACTACGGCGCGCTGCTGCGCGAGGAGGGCTGGCGCATCCTGCTGGTGATCGGTTGCAGCACCCTGCTGGTGATGCTGGCCACGGCCCTGACCGTGGAGCTGGTGTGCCGCTGGAGGACGCGCCATGAGGCTTGAGCCGATGCCGCTGTTCTGGCTGGGCCTGACCCTGGCCGCCTACCTGCTGAGCCGCTGGGCCTACCGGCGCAGCGGGCGCTACCTGCTGTCGCCGCTGCTGCTGGTGCCGGCCGTGCTGCTGGCGGTGGCCGTGCCGCTGCACACCGACTACGCCGAGTATTCCGGCTACACCCACCTGCTGATGGCGCTGCTCGGCCCGGCCACCGTGGCCTTCGCCGTGCCCATCTGGCAGCAGCGCGCGTTGCTGGCCCGGCACTGGCCGGCGCTGCTGCTGGGCATGCTGGCCGGCAGCGCGGTGGCCATCGCCAGTTCCTGGTGGCTGGCCAACGCCCTGGCCCTGGACGGTGAGGTGAGCCGCTCGCTGGTGCCGCGCTCGATCACCACGCCCTTCGCCATGCCGGTGGCCCAGCGCCTGGGCGGCGTGCCGGAGCTGGCGGCGATCTTCGTCATGCTCACCGGCACCTTCGGCGCGCTGCTCGGTGGCCTGCTGCTGAAATGGCTGCCGCTGCGCACGGCGCTGGCCCGGGGCGCGCTGTTCGGCGTCGGCGCCCACGGCGCCGGCGTGGCGCGGGCCCAGGAGGTGGGCCGCGAGGAGGGCACCGTGGCGGGCCTGGTGATGGTGCTGATGGGGCTGCTCAACCTGTTCGCCGCGCCGCTGCTGCCGGCCCTGTTGTGACCCGCAAGGCCAGTGCGCTGGCCTGCAAGGCGACTGGTAGCCCGGCAACCGCTCGCTAGACTGCTCGGCACAACAAAAACGCCGAGGTGATCTACCGTGAACGCACCGCTCAATCTCCCCAACGTGAAGAACCAGGTGTCCGAGGCCGAATGGCGGACCCGCGTGGACCTCGCCGCCTGCTACCGGCTGATCGCCCTGTACGGCTGGGACGACCTGATCTTCACCCACATCTCGGCCAAGGTGCCGGGTACCGAGGACTTCCTCATCAACCCCTACGGGCTGATGTTCCACGAGATCACCGCGTCCAGCCTGGTGAAGATCGACCTGGCCGGCAAGAAGCTGATGGACGGCCCGTTCGACATCAACCCGGCCGGCTACACCATCCACAGCGCCGTGCACGAGGCGCGCCACGACGCGGGCTGCGTGCTGCACATCCATACCCCGGCCGGCATCGCCGTGTCGGCGCAGAAGCAGGGGCTGCTGCCGCTGTCGCAGCAGTCGCTGTTCGTGCTCGCCAGCCTGGCCTACCACGGCTACGAGGGTGTCGCCCTGAACCACGACGAGAAGTCGCGCCTGCAGGCGGACCTGGGCGACAAGAACTTCATGATCCTGCCCAACCACGGCCTGCTCACCGCCTTCGGCACCATCGCCGACGCCTTCCTCGGCATGTTCACCCTGCAGCGCGCCTGCGAGATCCAGGTGATGGCGCAGAGCGGTGGTGGCGAACTGATCCACATCCCGCAGCAGGTTCTCGACGGCGCCCGGGCAATGATCGCCGGGGTGATGAAGAGCCCGCAGGGCATGGGCGGCTCGCTGCCCTGGCCGGCGCTGCTGCGCAAACTCGACGCACAGATGCCGGGCTACGACCAGTGACGGCGTTGCCGGGCATCGCCCTGGACGAATGGCGGGCGCAGGGGCGCGGCTTCAGCTTCAAGGGCCACGCCATCCGCTACTGGACGGCGGGCGAGGGCGAGCCGCTGCTGCTGATCCATGGCTTCCCCACGGCGAGCTGGGACTGGCACTACCTGTGGCGGCCGCTGGCGGCGAAATACCGGGTGATCGCCTGCGATATGCTCGGCTTCGGCTACTCGGCCAAGCCGCGTGACCACGCCTACAGCCTGCTGGAGCAGGCCGACCTGCAGCAGGCGCTGCTGACGCACCTGAACGTCGAGGCGCCGGTGCACGTGCTGGCCCACGACTACGGCGACAGCGTGGCCCAGGAGCTGGTCGCCCGCCATCAGGAAGGGCGCATCCGCCTGGCCAGCTGCGTGTTCCTCAATGGCGGCCTGTTCCCCGAGACCCACCATCCGGTGCTGATGCAGAAGCTGCTGCTCAGCCCGGTCGGCCCGCTGCTCGGCCGACTGTTCTCGCGCGGCAAGCTGAAGACCAACCTGCACAAGGTGTTCGGCCCGCACACGCCGCCCAGCGAGGCGGAGCTGGACGCGTTCTGGGAGCTGATCATGCACAACCAGGGTCCGAGGGTGATGCACCGGCTGATCCGCTACATCCCCGACCGGCGCGTCAACCGGACGCGCTGGGTTGCGGCGATGCAGGACACGGCGCTGCCGATGCGGGTGATCGACGGCGCCC
Organism: Pseudomonas sp. GD04015; assembly: GCF_029837675.1. Classification (NCBI taxonomy): domain Bacteria; kingdom Pseudomonadati; phylum Pseudomonadota; class Gammaproteobacteria; order Pseudomonadales; family Pseudomonadaceae; genus Pseudomonas; species Pseudomonas sp. GD04015. Next base: position 16,018 of record NZ_JAOEEE010000055.1, read on the forward strand.
TCGACCCGATCTCCGGTGCGCACATGGTGGCGCGCTATCGCGAGCTGATCGCCAACCCGGACACGGTTTTGCTGCCAACCATCGGCCACTATCCGCAGACAGAGGCACCCGCAGAGGTGCTCGTCCATTATCTGGAGTTCCGTGAGCGCCTGGAGGCCATTGCATGCAAAGACGAACCCTGTTGAAAGGCGCCGCGGTGGGCGGCGTCGTGGCGCTGGGCGCCGGCTTCTGGGCGCTGCCCACCGGCGCGGCGCCGGCGGCGCTGAGCCTGGACGGTGCGCGCCAAGTGCTGGAGGGGCTGAAGGGCCACGCGCTGGTCAGCGTCCAGGGTTGGACGCCGACGGAAGTCTTCAATCACTGCGCCCAGAGCATCGAGTATTCCCTGGATGGCTACCCGCAACTGAAGCCGGGCTGGTTCCGCCACAGTGTCGGACCGGCCGCCTTCGCCGTGTTCAGCGCCCGCGGCGCCATGCGCCACCCGCTGACCGAGGCCATCCCCGGCGCCGCGCCGCTGGCCGAACCGGCCAGCCAGGAGGCTGCGCTGTTGCGCCTGCAACTGGCCTTCGAGCGCTTCGCCAGCCATGAGGGCAAGCTGCAGCCGCACTTCGCCTACGGCGTGCTCGACCACGAGGAATACGCCCAGGCCCACGTGATGCACCTGTACAACCACCTCAGCCTCATCCGCCCGGCCTGACACGGTCGATGCGCATCCCTTCGCTGCTGTTCGTCGCGCTCGCGCTTGCCGGCTGCGCCAGCGCGCCGGTGCAGCCGGGGCGCACCTTCGACGGCTGGTATCTCGATCGCAGCGAAGGCGACGAACCGCAGGCCCTGTGGACGCTGCTGACTGGCGAGCCGGCGCAGGCGGGAGCGCGGGTCCATCTTCGCCAGCTCGACGGGCATGCGCCGGAGGCATCCCTCTACCGCGATGGGATATGCCAGCAGCGCGAGACGCTCGACGATGCTGCCTGGCAGGAAGACGAGCTGCACCTGCAAACCAGCAGCTTCGACGGCATCCCGCCGCTGGCCTGGGGGCGCATCCGTCGCGAAATGAAGCTGCAGCCGGAGGGCGAGGCGCTGCGGGTCGACCTGCACGAAAGCCGCTTCGGCATGTTCCTGATCATGGTCGGCGGCGCGCCCGATCGGAACGTTGTCTACCGTTTCGCTGGCGTTGCCGCCGATATCCGGCAGGATTGCCGCTGATCCGGTTGTTCGAACCTCTCGCTATGCCGCTCACTCGGTTGCTTCGTAGGACATCCATTTTCCCGAGGTGAGCACATGAACAAGAAACCCCTCTCCGCGCTGTTCCTCAGCGCACTGCTGACCGGCCTTGCCGTACCTGCCCTGGCTGAAACCGACTCCACCGGCCCGACCGTGCCCGGGCCGACCTCGCCCACGCCGCCGGAGGTGCCCGCCGACACCTCGCCCAACGGCACCGACAGCGACACCGGCACCTACACGCCGGGAGCGCCGACCGACGATGGCATGGGCACCGATAATGGCATGGGTAACGACAACGGGATGGGCACCGATAACGGTGTGGGCAACGGCACCAACGCCCCGGGCAGCAATGGCGGCAACACCGCGCCAGGCGGTACCGGTAATGGCGCGGGCAACGGGGTCGGCAATGGCAGCGGCGTCGGCAGCGGCAACGGTGCCGGCACCAGCGGCGGTAGCAATGGCGCCGGGACCAGCGGCAGCGGCTCTTCCAGCAGCGGCAGTGGCGCCGGATCGGGTGCCGGCGCCGCGCCGTAAGCGGGCATAAGGTCGCATTATCGGGCGTCATTCAGGCAGGCCGCGCGCCTTGTGGAGGGCGCGGTACCTGCCTGACACTCGGGTTTTTCGCCCGAATGCAAACTAGGAGCCCTCATGAGCGACCCCATCCGTTTCCAGGATCAAGTGGTGATTGTCACAGGCGCCGGCGGCGGCCTGGGCCGTGCGCACGCCCTGCTGTTCGCCAAGCATGGCGCCAGGGTGGTGGTGAACGACCTGGGTGGCAGCACCCATGGCGAAGGCGCCAACGCGTCGGCGGCGGACAAGGTGGTCGCGGAGATCCAGGCGGCCGGCGGCACCGCGGTGGCGAACCATGACTCGGTGACCGATGGCGACAAGATCGTGCAGTGCGCGCTGGACAGCTTCGGCCGCGTCGACGTGGTGGTGAACAACGCCGGCATCCTGCGCGACAAGTCGTTCCACAAGATGGACGACGCCGACTGGGACCTGGTCTACAAGGTCCACGTCGAGGGCGCCTACAAGGTCACCCGCGCTGCCTGGGAGCACCTGCGCGAGCAGCAGTACGGCCGCATCATCTTCACCGCCTCGACCTCCGGCATCTACGGCAACTTCGGCCAGGCCAACTACGGTATGGCCAAGCTCGGCCTGTATGGCCTGACCCGCACCCTGGCCATCGAGGGTCGCAAGAACAACGTGCTGGTCAACGCCATCGCCCCCACCGGCGGCACCCGCATGACCGAGGGCCTGATCCCGCCGCAGGTGTTCGACCAGCTCAAGCCGGAACTGGTCAGCCCGCTGGTGGTGTACCTGGGCAGCGACCAGTGCAAGGACACCGGCGGCCTGTACGAAGTGGGCGGCGGCTGGGTCGGCAAGGTGCGCTGGGAGCGCAGCCTGGGCGCCGGTTTCGATCCCAGGACCGGTTTCAGCCCGGAAGACGTCGCCTCCAGCTGGAAGCAGATCGGCGACTTCGAGGGCGCCGTGCACCCGGACGACAACGTCACGGCGCTGCGCGAGATGATGGTCAACCTGCAGAAGCACGCGGGCTGATCCGCCAGCCTGGCGGGGGAATCGGCCAGCGGGCTGCTTTCTCCACGACGGGACGTTAAGTTGAAGGCCGGCAGCGATGCCGGCCTTTTTCATGGCCAGGTCCCGGTGAGTTGTCGCGCAGTAGGGTGCGCCGTGCGCACCAGCAGCCCGTACAGAGCCCCTGGTGCGCATGGCGCACCCTACACCGGGGCATGGTCTGACCCCATGCCCCGTCCCGAAAAACGAACGGAGTGCCCCGTCATGGCTGTGCTGGTCGAGAAGAATGCCGGCGTCACCACCCTGATCATCGACCGTCCGCAGGTGCGCAACGCCGTCGACCGACCCACCGCCGAGGCCCTGGCCGACGCCCTGCGCGCCTTCGAGGCGGACGACGAGGCGAGGGTGGCGGTGCTCACCGGGGCCGGCGGCACCTTCTGCGCGGGCGCCGACCTGGGGGCGGTGGCCGAGGGCGGCGAGCGCGGCAACCGCCTGGAGGAGGAGGGTGACGGCCCGATGGGGCCGAGCCGCATGCAGCTCGGCAAGCCGCTGATCGCCGCCATCGAAGGTCACGCCGTGGCTGGCGGCCTGGAGCTGGCGCTGCTGGCGGACCTGCGGGTGATGGCCGAGGACGCGGTGCTCGGCGTGTTCTGCCGCCGCTTCGGCGTGCCGCTGATCGATGGCGGCACGGTTCGCCTGCCGCGCATCGTCGGCCAGGGCAGGGCGCTGGACCTGATCCTCACCGGCCGCCCGGTACACGCCGAGGAGGCGCTGCAGATGGGCCTGGTCAACCGGGTGACGGCGCCGGGCCAGGCGCGGGCCGTGGCCGAGGCGCTGGCGCTGGAGATCGCCGGTTTTCCCCAGCGCTGCATGCTCGCCGACCGTGCCAGCGCCCACACTCAATGGAACCTGCCGCTGGACGAGGCCCTGCGCGCCGAGTTCCGCGGTGGCATGGCCGTGGTGGAGAGCGGCGAGACTCGCGCCGGAGCTATCCGTTTCGCCGGCGGCACGGGGCGCCACGGCGAGTTCTGACAGGCGCTAATGCAGTGCCGGAGTGCGGCCCTGGCGGCCCAGTTGGTCGATGCGCTGGGCCAGCCGCAGGCGATCGTGCTCGTTGTCGCACAGCAGCAGCGCCCGCTCCAGATCGAAGCGCTCGGCCTGGGGGCATTCCAGTTCGTGGTAGATGGCGGCGCGTAGCAGGTGGTCAGCGCTGGTCGCCGGTCCGAGCAGGAGGATGCGCTCGGCGTCCTTGAGCGCCGCCACGTGGTCGTCCGCCGCCCCGTGCAGGTGGCACAGGTTGCGCGACAGGCGCAGCATCAGGCCGCGGGCATCGCAGGTCTGGAAGTGGCTGGCGGCCAGTTCGGCGCCGGGGCCGGCGACGCGCACCAGCAGTTCGCGGCAGTCGCGGGTGTAGAGGCGGCGCCCGTTGCAGGGATCGAGCAGGTGGTCCGCGCCGGGCACCCGCAGCAGCAGGTGGCCGGGAAAGTTCACCGCCTGCAGTGGAATGTCCAGGCGCTGGGCCAGCTCCAGGGCGATCAGCGCCAGCGACAGCGGCTGGCCCCGGCGGCGCTGCAGCACTAGATGCAGCAGCGCGGCGCGCGGGCGCAGGGGAACGTCGTCCTCCTCGTGGAAGTCCAGCTCGCCGAGCCGCCGCAGCAGCGGCTGGGCCAGGTCGGGGCCGGCCAGGTTGGGCAGGCCGGCGGCCACCTGCTGACGCAGGTTGGCGAATTCGCGCAGTACCTGTTCCGGCTGCAGCGAGGCATCGTGTTCGGCGGCGATCCACAGTGCCGCCCGCAGTAGCGCAGGCGGGTCCGACTCCAGGCAGGTCAGCCAGGCGGGGCGAGCGGTCATGCGGTTCTCCCTGACGAGACGCGTTGCCAGACTATTAACCGCCCGGCACCGGCTCGTCCA
>NZ_JAOEEE010000056.1:0-19684 GCF_029837675.1 Pseudomonas sp. GD04015
CCTGCCGCTGCTGCCGGCGCTGCTCGGCGGCGGCCTGCTCGGCGGCGCGCTGGCCGGCCTGGTGCACGGGCAGCTGCGCCCGCTGGCGGCGCTGACCCGCGAGGCCCGGCGCATCGCCGACAACCCGCTGGGGCAGCTGGTGTACTGCGGACGTAACGACAGCTTCGGCCAGATCGCCTTCGCCCTGCGCAGCCTGGAGGCCGAGGCCGGCGCGATGGTCGGACGCATCGCCGACTCGGCCCGCCAGCTGCACGACAACGCGGGCGAACTGGCCGCCGCCATGGACTGCAGCCGCGGCGCCAGCGAACTGCAGCAACGCGAGACCGAACAGGTGGCCGGCGCGGTCGTCCAGCTGGCGGCCAGCGTGCAGGAGGTGGCGCGCAATGCCCAGCTCAGCGCCAGCGCCGCCGCCGAGGCCAACCAGGCCACCGACAGCGGCCTGCGCCAGGTGGAACAGACGCGCCGGCAGATCGCCGAGCTGGCCAGCGAGGTGAGCCAGGGCAACCGGGTGATCCAGCAGCTGCGCGCGCACAGCCTGGAGATCGACCAGGTGATCGAGGTGATCCGCAGCATCGCCGAGCAGACCAACCTGCTGGCGCTCAACGCGGCCATCGAGGCGGCGCGCGCCGGCGAGGCCGGGCGCGGCTTCGCCGTGGTCGCCGACGAGGTGCGCAGCCTGGCCAACCGCACCCAGCAGTCCACCGCGCAGATCCAGACCCTCATCGAGCGCCTGCAGCTGGGTACCACGGCGGCGGTGGACGCCATGCAGCGCAGCCAGGAACAGGCCCAGGGCAGCGTCGACCACGCCCTGCAGGCGGCCGAGGTGCTGGCCGGGATCAACCGCCAGGTGGAGGCGATCAGCGACATGAGCCTGCAGATCGCCACCGCGGTGGAGCAGCAGAGCGCGGTGGGCGAAGACATCCAGCGCAACCTGGAGGGCATCCGCGAGGCCGGCCACAGCAACGTCAGCGCCAGCGGGCGCAGCCGCAGCAGCGCCGACCACGTGGCCGCGCTGGCCGAGCGCCTGCAGGTGCTGGTCGAGCAGTTCCGCCGCGACCGGCAACCGGGCTGAACGCCTGGCGCCAGAGCCGATCTACTATTGGGTGAGTGGCCGTGGCGAGCGGCCACGTCGGTGACTCGGCCGCCGCAGCCGAGCGAAGAAGAGCGAGCCCCAGGACATCCGGGAGACTGCGCCATGCTCACCCTGCTCAACCTGCTCTCGGCCATCGCCCTGCTGGTCTGGGGGACCCACATCGTGCGCACCGGCATCCTGCGGGTGTACGGCTCGCAGCTGCGCCGCGTGCTCAGCCACAGCGTGGCGCGGCGGCCGCAGGCGTTCGCCGCCGGCATCGGCGTCACCGCCCTGGTGCAGAGCAGCAACGCCACCGCCCTGCTGGTCACCTCCTTCGTCGCCCAGGACCTGATGGCACTGGCGCCGGCCCTGGCGATCATGCTCGGCGCCGACGTCGGCACCGCGCTGATGGCGCGGGTGCTGACCCTGGACCTGTCCTGGCTGTCGCCGCTGCTGATCTTCGTCGGCGTGGTGCTGTTCCTGTCGCGCAAGCAGAGCCGCGTGGGCCAGGTGGGGCGGGTCGCCATCGGCCTCGGCCTGCTGATCCTGGCGCTGCAGCTGATCGTCCAGGCGGCGCGCCCGATCGCCGAGTCGCACAGCATCGAGGCGCTGTTCGCCTCGCTGACCGGCGACCTGCTGCTGGACGCCCTGGTCGGCGCGCTGTTCGCCCTGATCACCTATTCCAGCCTGGCCGCCGTGCTGCTCACCGCGACCCTGGCCGGCAGCGGCATGATCGGCCTGCCGGTGGCCATCGGCCTGGTGATCGGCGCCAACATCGGCAGCGGCGTGCTGGCCCTGCTGAACAGCAGCATGCAGTCGCCGGCCGGCCGCCGGGTGGCCCTCGGCAGCCTGCTCTACAAGCTGCTCGGCCTGCTGCTGGTGCTGCCCTTCGTCCACCCGCTGGTGGACTGGATGAAGCAGCTGGACTGGTCCGCCGCCACCCTGGTGATCGGCTTCCACCTGGTCTACAACAGCCTGCGCTGCCTGCTGATGCTGCCCAGCGTCGGGCTGATGGCGCGTCTGTGCAGCCTGCTGCTGCCGGAGCGCACCTCGGGCGACGGCGTGGCCCGCCCCCGCCACCTCGACCGCGCCACCCTGGAGACGCCGAGCCTGGCGCTGGCCAACGCGGCGCGGGAGACCCTGCGCATCGGCGACCTGATCGAACAGATGCTGGCCCACCTGCTGGAGGTCCTGCGCGGCAACGCCAACGGCGCCGGCCAGCAGGTGCGCCGCCTGGACGACGACGTCGACGCCCTGCACAACGCGGTCAAGCTGTACCTCGCGCAGATGCCGCGAGACGACCTGCCGGCCCACGACAGCCGGCGCTGGGCCGAGATCATCGAACTGACGGTGAACCTGGAACACGCCGGCGACCTGATCGAGCAGATGGCCGGCAAGCTGGACAACCACAAGCGCGCCCGCCACCACAGCTTCTCCGACAGCGGCCTGGAAGAACTCGGCAGCCTGCACCGGATGCTCACCGACAACCTGCGCCTGGGCCTCAACGTGTTCCTCAACGGCAACCGCGACAACGCCCGGCGCCTGCTGCAGGAAAAACGCCGCTTCCGCCGCGAGGAACGGCGGCTGGCCCACGCCCACGTCGACCGCCTGAGCCGCCAGGTGGTGCAGAGCATCGAGACCAGCGCCCTGCACCTGGAACTGATCGCCGATATGAAGCGCCTCAACTCGCTGTTCTGCGGCGGCGCCTACGCGGTGCTGGAAGACGAGGACAGGGCGGAGAGCGAAGGCAGCCCGCCGCTGGAACCGGTCCGGCCGCTGGGCCACTGAGCGCCCTCGGCGTTTCCCAAGAGAAAAGAGATGACCTGATCGGCGCTTTGCAACACGACCGCTGGACAGGTTCGGGGGACTGTCAGTAGCTTCGGGCAGATCGTCTCCACGCACGGTACGAGACGAAGGAAAGCGGCCGACATCCTGCGGATAACGGCCGCCACGTCAGCCAAGCAGCGCAAGGAAAGCACCATGACCGACAACACCCAAGGCAGCCAGTCGAAACCCGTCGTCCTGGCCTCGTCCCTGTTCCTCGCCGCACTCTGCGTGTGCGCCCTGTACATGCTGTACAGCGGCCCGAGCCCCGACAGCGCGTTCTTCATCTTCCGCAGCGGAGTGTTCTTCTACCCGATCAGCGCCATTGCGGCCCTGGTGCTCGGCTACGTGGCCTTCCTCGGCTTCAAGCGCCTGAAGACCATGTAAGACACGGCTTCCGCCAAGATGAGTAACAGGGCCGTCTTCTGGTGAGATGAATTCGAGCGATGAACGCCGAGCCGAAGACTATTGAAATGGCACCCGAGAATCCCTGCCCTGCAGGCCCCATCCTGTTTGCCGATCCATGGAACCCCTCCAGCAGCGAAATCAGAGCGTGGGCCTATGCGCACGATGCGCAGGAGCCTTGCCAGGATTGGGACCTGGCATTGGCCTGGGCGAGACACGAGCGTGACTACCTGGAGTTCTCCGCCGATGCCAACTGCCCCAATCGCCTGTACTTTCTGCATGTCATCTATCTGATGGTCGGGGATGCGGTTCGCAACGACTACCGAACGACGCCCAAGGCTGTCGTCCAGGGCTTCGTCGAACGGGCGGCAAACACCCGATGCCAATCCTTGCGGCGCTGGCGCGAGCGCTCCCTTCACCTGCTCGCGCATCCTTCCGAGTTCGACTACACCGCCTGGTGCGGCGGCGGATATTCCCGTGCAGAAATCTGACTGCGGACCCAACAGGACACCCGCAAGCCATGCCGCGCAGGCTTATCACCCAGGAGCAACCGATGGCCGTTGAAAAGCAATCGACCCTCAAGCGCGCGAAAAACCCGATGCCGCCGTTCGTGCGGGAAGCCCTCGACAGCCACGGCCTCATGGAGGCCTATGCGGCGCGCCCGCCCTATCAACAGAACGACTACCTCGGCTGGATTTCCCGCGCCAAGCTGGAAGCCACCCGGCAGAAGCGGCTCGACCAGATGCTGGAAGAACTCAGGGGCGGCGAGAAGTACATGAACATGGCCTGGTCCGGCAGACGGTCGCCGTCCCGGACCTGATACGCATAGACCGCAAACACGGAGTTCCCATGAGCCTCGGCAATACGGCGATGACCAATTACACCTTTCTCAAGGAAATGTATGCCGACCCCTACTTTCCGGACGATCTGGTGAAGAAGGGCGAGAACATCCTGCTCGACCTGTGCAGGGAGATCGAACAAAGCAAACCCGCCAGCCTCGACGCGCTCTATGCGCTGACGCATGCCGCCACCCACAGGTTCAACGACCTGCAGGAAGAGTTCGACGAACGCGGCAGCGAGATCGAGACCGCCGCGCGGGAAGCGATTGCCGAGGACTTCGAGCATATCGCCAGGGCCTATGGCTTTGCCGATGCGGACACCGAAGAACTCATCGCCACCCGAGACTGGTAGGCAATGGCGACTCGCCCGGACCCAGTGCGCTTCGAAATCTTCCTCGGTGAAGTGAAGATCGGGGACTTCCTGCTGCACAACTACGACTTCCCGAATGCAGCGGGCAACTTCGTCCGCGCAGATATCGCAGACCCCGCCCTCAGCGCCCGACTCGATGCGTACATGGCGTTCTGGGTCGAAGCTGAGCGGATCGGCATCCTCGACGACTATGGCGATACATGGAGCGAATACGTCGCCGCCCATGAGGCCGAGCACACGGAGATGATCGTCGAGGGGCAGTGGCTGGCCAGGAAACCCGATGGCGAGACGTTCGAAATCTCCCCGCCCGTTTTCCACCAGGCAAATGAAATCTCGTTCAGATGAAAGCCCTCCAGCTTCCCGCCACGCGTCCTGACAGCCTGCGAAGCGGCTCGATGAATGGCGCGCTACGTCCATGGATCGATAACCCATCATGAAGCCCGCATTGGATCACGCCTCTGCACTCAGAGGTGTCATCGACACGATCAACCTCATCGCAGCGCAACCCGACATCGACGAGGAAAACCTCGTTCTTCTCCTGCGGGAGAAGGGCTACTCGCGCATCGATGCGGAGAAGCTGAATGCGTTCGTACCCTCAGCCTTTTCCTGGCCTGTTCTCAAGAAACTGGGCACCGCCTCCCTTCCCAACCACTTTCTGGCCAGCAACGAGAACGGCGTCGAAATCGAAATCCCGGTTGCCGGTCAGCACTATTTCACCGCGGCCCTGACCCTGGCCTATTCGGTGTTCACCCATGGCTGGACCAAGGAGGTGCCCCGCAAGACCTATGAAGCTGTCGCGGGGAGAAGTGCGGAGATGGATGCGGTGAACAAGGTCTATGGCGACGGCGGCTCCCTCGAAGGCACCACGCTCGGCCCGCTAAGGTTGCTGGGCATCCGTGCGGAAGAACTTCTGGAGGGCTGATAGAGATATGCCGGCCAATGCTCTCATCGAATTCGAAGCGCTCGCCGCTGAAACGGGCATCGTTCTGCCCGACCTGCTGCGCAGCCTGCTGGCGACGGGCAAGACCGTCTACGGACCTGAATGGGCCTCGACATGGCGAGAACAGGCCCTCCAGGGCTCGCTTCCATTCATCAGCTGGTATGACTTCGAGTGGATCGAGGCAGCCGATGCCCGCCGCGAAATCGAAGAGTGGCTCAACCCGAAGGACCAGGCGGGAAAGGTCTTCCTGCCTTTCGCCCAGTCGGGCGCTGGCGACCTCTACTGCCTGATGCCCCTCGACGCCCACTCCAGCGGCGTGGCGCTGATCTGGCACGACGACGAGACCAGTCGCATCGGCTACCGATCCTTCGATGACTTCGTTGCCGTACGCTTCCTGGAAACCTTCGCCAACCTCGATCACCTGGCCGATGATTTCCCCGAGGAGCAGGTCATCCAATGCCTGCAGCGCGACATATCGTCCGTGACCGAGCCGATGAACGAAGCCATGCGGCGCTACCTGAGATCGCTCGCCGATCTCCCGGCGACGCACCACGAATTCCGCCACGGCCCCAAAAGCCGGCCCGAGAACGTGCTGTCGCTGATCTCCCAGGAGCGGCTGGAACTCGAGCGCAGCCAATTCCCTGCGCCCGATACCGAACCTTTCACCATCGTCGCCCGCTGGGAAATCAACCCGCCAACGCTGGAGACCGTCACGGCCACGGCAGAACCCGCCCCCGACTGGCGCACCCAGGCGCTTAACCCGGACCAGAAGTTCGCCGCCATCCAGTCCTATCGGCAGGAATTCGACGTCAGCCTTGCCGAGGCGAAGAAGGCGATAGATCACTACATCGTTGCGAATCGCCAGGATTAATCAGCGTCTTCGGCTATCTGATGCGCCATAAGGATCATGTCGAGAATGCAAACTTCCAAAGCCTCCGGAATCGGCATGCACCCGTGGAAACCCAGCACCTGGATCGTCTGCATTCTGGCGCTGATGCTGGGCGGCTGCGGCCTGCCGGACTATCCGGAAGACCGGGAGATCAAGGAAGCCTTCCTCCTCGAATACCGCGATGCGGAATGCCAGGTCACTCAGGTCCACGCACCCGTCGAGGTGCTCATTAATAACAAGACCTTTGCCTACATGACCGTTCAGGTCGACGCCATGTGCCGCGATCACCATGGCGATCCGCACCCCATCACCTCGAACCAGACGTGGCAGGTCCACAAGCAACCCAACACCCTGCTCCAGGGCGTCCGCCGCTGGACCAGAACGGGTGGATGAGCGCTGACTCCCACAAAAGAGAACGCCATGAGGCCAGCCATCTGCAGCATCTGCGGGAAATTCCCCGCCGCCGGCGACTGGGTCGCGTTCCAGGACCATGACGAGAGGCAGCCGATAGGCCTGTCGCACCCGCCAGGGCTCGAATACTTCTGCGACGAGCATGTCGGCGCGGCGCGCAGGCTTGCCAGCCTGGACGCCGCCAGCGCATTGGAAACACTGAAGAAGGCGTGCCTCCACCGCCAGTAGCCCGGATGCAATCCGGGGTCCTTTACCCGACCCCCTCAGTCTCAGCGGCGCCATGCACATGCGAAGCATCCGGCCCTGTACAATCTCCAGCCTGTCGAGGCCCCACGGACCGAAGGCAAGAAAGACTGGAAGTAGTACCGACTGGAGAAATCGCCGTTATGGAGAAGATGTTGTATGCCCTTGGCCTGTCACTGTTGATGGGCGTGGCGCAGGCGGACAGCCTCGGCGAGTTGCGCCCCCTTGAGGACGTGCCGACAACGGAACCCGCCCAGGAGCCGCCACGGCGGATCGAACAACCGGCGACCATCCAGTTGGGGCCGCTGAACCAGGCCAAGAGCCGCTCACTCAGCCAGCAGCGGGAAGCGGGCCAGCCCTTGCAGGTCGGCGTGCGTCGTGATGTGGCGGCCTTGCGCAGCGCCAGCCTGACCCGGACGCAACTGGCCTGGCAACCGACCGCCAGCGGCGGACATGTCGCCGCCCTCGCCATCGCCTCCGACGACGCCAGCGCAGTCCGCCTGGCGATCACCGTCGACCACCTGCCCTCCTCGGCCACGCTGTATTTCTATGGCGCGGAGGCGGGCGAAACGGTCGTGGTCCATGCCAGCGAAGTGCTCGCCGTGCTGCAGGCCAACCGTGACGCGGGCGACCTGAGCGCCGAGGCGGGCGAGTACTGGTCACCGATGATGAGTGGCGAGACCATCGGCATCGAGATCGAACTGCCCGCGGGGGTCGACCCGGCCTCCCTGGCCATCGGCATCCCTAAGATTTCCCACATCTACAGCGACACCCAGACCATCAAGGATATCGGTGCGTCCAGCTACTGCCACAACGACGTGACCTGTTCACTGGCCAGCGACAGCGACCTGGACAACAAGAGCCGCGCCACCGCCAAGATGATCTTCATCGAGTACGGCGACAGCTACCTGTGCAGCGGGACGTTGCTGAACAACCGCAAGGCCGACCGCACGCCCTATCTGCTCACCGCCAATCACTGCATCTCCTCGCAGTCGGTCGCCTCGACCCTGGTCACTCAATGGTTCTACCGGACGAGTAGCTGCCGTGGAGCTCTCTCCGACGATACACGCACGCTCTCCGGCGGCGCACAGATGCTGTACAGCAACGGCGATACCGACACCACCCTGCTGCGTCTGAACCAGCCGGCTCCCGACGGAGCGGTATTCGCCGGCTGGAGCACCGATCTGGGCGCGCAGACCTGGATGCAGCCCGTCGTCGGTGTCCACCATCCGCAAGGAGACCTGCAGAAGGCCAGCTTCGGCTACATCGACGACTTCTTTTCCTGTACCCGGATCAACTGGCTGGGGCGGTTCACTTGTTACCCCGGCGACTTCGCCAGCTCCGACTTCGTGAGCGTGAAATGGCAACAGGGCTTCACCGAGGGGGGCAGCAGCGGCTCCGGCCTGTTCAACGGCACCCGCCTGATCGGCCAACTGCGCGGAGGCTCCTCCAGCTGCACCGCCGGCCAGGATACCTACGGGCTGCTGCGCCCCGCCTACGACGCCGGGCTGAACCAGTGGCTCAACCCAGCCGGCGCGCCGATCGCCGTCAACGGTACGGTGGTCGAGTACTACAACCCCGACCAGGACCGCTACTTCATCACCGGTGACGCCGTGGAACAGCGTTCCGTCGATGCCGGCAACGTCGGGCGCTGGATACGCACCGGCCAGTCGTTCAAGCACGGCGGCAATGCCCCCGTCTGCCGCTTCTACGGCAACACCCAGATCAACCCCGCCACCGGCATCATCTACGGCCCGCCTTCTCACTTCTATTCGGTGTCGAAGGAAGAGTGCGACTTCCTGATCCAGATCTACAACCCGAGGAGCCTGAGCTGGCAGCTCGAGAGCTACGACTTCAGGATCAGCAAGCCGGACGCGGAGGGCACCTGCCCGGCACAGACCCGGGCGGTGCATCGCCTCTACAACAACGGTTTTGCCCAGGGGCTGCCATCCAACCACCGCTACACCACCAGCTCGGCCATCATCGACCAGATGATCGACGAAGGCTGGGAGTACGAGGGCGTGCAGATGTGCGCGCCGATCTAGACCGGACCGGCATTTCTCTCGCCAGGAACGAACGTCGATTCAAGCCGGTCTTTCATAGGCCGGCCCACGTCAGTAGCCCGGCTTGCATGAACGGTCCATCGCCCCGCCCCCTGCCGGCGGGGCTGCTGGTATCCTGCCCGACCCGCCGCCGCCCTCAGCACGCTCGATGCCGAACTGGAAACCCTACCTGCTCCGCCTTTTCGCCCTGGTCCAGCGCTATCCCGGCCTGATCGCCGCCTTCGGTTTCTTCTCGGGCGTGGCGAGTTTCATCCTGGTCGACCGCCAGGCAGGCGTGGGCAAGGTGATCGCGGTGCTGATGCTGCTGAGCTGGGCCTGGCTGCTGCTGGAGGGCCTGCTGACCCGCAGCGCGGCGCGCTGGCTGGGGCTGGAGGTGCCGCCGCTGGTGCTGCGCTACCTGACCCAGATGATCCACCAGGAAAGCCTGTTCTTCGCCCTGCCCTTCTTCTTCGTCACCACCTCCTGGCACAGCGGCCAGGCGCTGTTCACCAGCCTGCTCGGCGCCGCGGCGCTGCTCGCCATCGTCGACCCGATCTACTACCGCTGGCTGGCCGCGCGGCGCTGGCTCTACCTCAGCTTCCATACCTTCACCCTGTTCGCCGTGCTGCTGGTGGCGCTGCCGCTGATCGTCCACCTGACCACCGCCGAGAGCTACCGCCTGGCCCTGGGCGCCGCGCTGGTGGTGGCGCTGCCGAGCCTCGGCAGCAGCCTGCGCATCCAGGGCTACTGGCGCTGGGCGACCCTGGCCGGGCTGGTCGCCGCGCTCGGCGTCGGCGCCTGGCTGGCGCGCCCGTGGGTGCCGCCGGCGACCCTGTGGCTGACCGAGGTGGCCGTCACCGAGCAGCTGCAGCAGCGCAGCCCGGGACGCAGCCTGGGCAAGGTGTCCGCCGCCCAGCTGCAGCAGGCCGGGCTGTACGCCTACACCGCGATCAGCGCCCCGCGCGGGCTGGACGAACGCATCTACCATGTGTGGAAGCGCGACGGCGTGGAGATGGACCGCATCGCCCTCGACATCCACGGCGGCCGCAAGGCCGGCTACCGGGCCTGGACCCACAAGCGCAACTTCCCCACGCAGCCGGCCGGCGACTGGCAGGTGCAGGTGGTGACCGAGGCTGGCCAGCAGATCGGCGTACTGCGCTTCCGCGTCGACTAGGGCCTGTTCAAGCGCGGGACGCTGCGGCAAGCTGCCGTCGGATCAACCGCAAGGACCGCACCATGTTCAGAACCCTGGCCCTCCTGGCCGCCGCGCTGCTGCTCGGCGGTTGCGTCGACGACCAGTCGCAACCCACCGAGGCGGAGCGCGCCCTGCTGCTGACCCACACCGACTTCGGCTACGAGGAGGACGCCGGGCGCTACGGCAAGACCGTCTCCTACCTGAGCCGCTCCATCGAACTCACCTACGATTCCCCGCCGCTCAGCGGCCTGTACCTGCACAGCACCGTCTTGCTCACCTCCAGCCCCAGCGAGGCGGCCTTCGCCAGCTATAGCGCCCTGAAAGGCGCCAGCTTCGGACTCGGCCTGACGACCGACGACGTGACCGAGGAAGACATCGCGCTGAGCCGCGACATCGGCAGCCACGCCAGGCTGGTGCTGCTGCGCAAGAACGGCAAGCCGATCGGCAACATGTTCTCCACCAGCATCGGCAAGAAGCTGATCTTCACCGTGGTAACCGGCCGCCACCACTTCGACTCGGCACAGGCCTTCGAGGCCTTCATCGAGCCCAAGCTCGCCGCGCTCGAGGCCCACGAGTACGACGATCCGCTGGTGAGCTGGGGCAAGGGACTGTTCACCGACGGCGAGGACGACTAGGCATCGAGCGAGGCGGCCGGGCCGAAGAACTCGTAGCGGGCCTGGGCATCCGGCACGCCGAGTTCGCGCAGGTCGCGCCGGACCGCCGCCATGAACGGCCTGGGGCCGAGGAAGTAGGCATCCACGTCGCGCTCGACGGGCAGCCAGGCCCTCAGCCGTTCCAGGGACAGGCGGCCGTGGGCATCGGCGCCGTCGCCCGGGCGCTGCTCCTCCAGACAGTAGAAGCGTTGCACCTGCGGATGGGCCGCGACCAGTTCGTCCACCCGTGCGGCGAAGGCCTGCACGCCGGCATGACGCGCGCAGTGGATGAAGCGGATCGGCCGGCCGCTGTGGACCGCCGCCTCCAGCATGGCCATCAGCGGGGTGATGCCGACGCCGGCGCCGATCAGCACCAGCGGCCTCGCGGAGCGGTTGAGGGTGAAGTCGCCGGCCGGCACGAACAGCTCGATCTCGTCGCCTTCGCCGATCCGTTCGTGCAGGTGGCTGGAAACGCGGCCGCCCGGCTCGCGTTTGACACTGATGCGGTATTCGCGGCCATCCGGCGCGGTGGACAGGGAGTAGTTGCGGCGCACTTCCTCGCCGTCGATGACCAGGCGCAGGCCGATGTACTGGCCGGGGACGAAGTCGAGCAGCGCGCCGCCGTCGACCGGCCGCAGGTGGAAGGAGGTAATCTCCTCGCTCTCGCGCACCTTGCGCGCCACGCGGAACGGACGGCCGCCCCGCCAACCGCCCTCGGCGCGCTCGCTGGCGCAATAGACCTCCTCCTCGGCGCCGATCAGCAGCTCGGCCAGCTGGCCGTAGGCCAGGCGCCAGGCCTCGATCACTGCGTCCGTGGCGATCTCGGCGCCCAGCACCTCGCGGATGGCGCGCAGCAGGCAGCCACCGACGATGGGGTAGTGCTCCGGCAGGATCTGCAGCGACACGTGCTTCTGCACCACCTGGGAAACCAGCGGGCCCAGGGCCTGCAGCCGGTCGATGTGGCGGGCGTACATCAGCACGCCATTGGCCAGCGCCCTCGGCTGATCGCCGCTGGCCTGGTGCGCCTGGTTGAACAGGGGGCGCACCTGCGGGTACTCGGCCAGCATGATGCGGTAGAAGTGGGTGGTCAGCGCCTCGCCGCCGCTTTCCAGCAGAGGCACGGTGGCCTTGACGAGAGCGATGTGTTCATTGGACAACATAGGGGTTTTCCTCTTGCACGCAGGTTTTTCTGCAAGAGACCTATCAGCAATCGTGCCATCTGATTTATTCATATAAATCAAATATTTGAACATTTAATTGTCGATTTGACAGCGAGCTTTAGAATGTCGAATCGACAGCAGGAAGTCATGATGACCACCCACCCGCTGCTCCAGGCCCTGCTACCACTGGTCGACGACCTCAGTCGGGAACTGGACGAAGAAGAGCGCTACCGGCGCCTGCTCAGCGCGTTACGCGCGCTGATCCCCTGTGACGCCACCGCGCTGCTGCGCCTGGAAGGAGATCTGCTCATTCCGCTGGCGGTGGACGGCCTCAGCGCGGACACCCTGGGCCGCCGCTTCGCCCTGGCCGAGCATCCGCGCTTCGAGATGCTACTGGGGGACCGCCGGCCGACCCGCTTCGCCGCCGACAGCGATCTGCCCGACCCCTACGACGGCCTGGTGGAAGATCACGTCGGCCACCTGGAAGTACACGACTGCCTGGGCTGCCCGCTGTTCATCGACGACCGCCCCTGGGGCCTGATCACCCTCGACAGCATGCAGCCCGGCAGCTTCGCCCAGAGCGACCTGGACAATCTGGAAGCCTTCTCGCGCCTGGCCGCCGCCTCGGTGAAGGCCAACGACCGGCTGCTCAGCCTGGCCCAGCGCGCCGAGGCCGAGCGCCAGCTGGCCGCGCGCTTCCGCGAGGTGGCCGGGCAGGCCGCCACCGCCGAGCTGATCGGCCAGAGCGCCGCGCACAAGCGGCTGCAGGCGGAAATCGACACCGTAGCGGGCAGCGACCTCACCGTGCTGATCGAGGGCGAGACCGGCGTCGGCAAGGAGTTGGTGGCGCAGTCCATCCACGCCCGCTCGCCCCGCGCCGGCAAGCCGCTGATCAGCATCAACTGCGCGGCGCTGCCGGAGCAGCTGGTGGAAAGCGAGCTGTTCGGCCACGTGCGCGGCGCCTTCACCGGCGCCAGCGGCGAGCGCAGCGGCAAGTTCGAGCTGGCCGACGGCGGCACCCTGTTCCTCGACGAGGTCGGCGAGCTGCCGCTGGCAGTGCAGGCCAAGCTGCTGCGGGTGCTGCAGAGCGGCCAGCTGCAGCGCCTGGGCTCCGACCGCGAGCACCGGGTAGACGTGCGCATCCTCGCCGCCACCAACCGCGACCTGGCCGAGGAAGTGCGCGCCGGGCGCTTCCGCGCCGATCTCTACCACCGCCTCAGCGTCTACCCGCTCAAGGTGCCGCCGCTGCGCGAGCGCGGCCGCGACGTGCTGCTGCTGGCCGGGCACTTCCTCGAACAGAACCGCGCGCGCCTGCACCTGCGCGGCCTGCGCCTGGCCGCCGAGGCCCAGGCCGCGCTGCTGGGCCATGCCTGGCCGGGCAACGTGCGCGAGCTGGAGCACCTGCTCGGCCGCGCCGCGCTCAAGGCCATGGCGCGCCAGCCGGAGCGCCCGCGCATCCTCACCCTGGAGGCCCGCGACCTGGACCTGGGCCCGCTGCCCGCCGCCCCGCAGCCGGCGAGCGTGGAAGCACCGAGCGATGCGACGGCCGAGCCGGTGGGCGACCTGCGCCAAGCGGTGGACACCTACCAGCGCCAGCTGATCCAGGCCGCCCTGCGCCGCCACCAGGACAACTGGGCGGCCGCCGCCCGCGAACTGGGCGTGGACCGGGCCAACCTGCACCGCCTGGCGACCCGCCTCGGCCTCAAGTGACGGCGGGCGACCCGCCCGCTACGACCCGGCGCCGACGCCCGCCTCCAGCTTGCGCCAGAGCAGGCGCACCGCCGCCTTGCGCGACAGCACGCAGCGATACAGGCGGATTTCCAGCTGCACCTGCCACTTCTCGCCGCCACAGACCGCCAACTCGCCCCTGGCCAGCTCGGCGCTCACCGACAGGCGCGGCACCCAGGCCACGCCGAGGCCCTGCAGAGCCATGGTCTTGAGGCTGTCGGCCATGGCCGTCTCGTACACCGTGGTCGAGCGCAGAGCGCGCTGGCGCAGCAGCTGGTTCACCGAACGGCCGAGGAAGGCGCCGGCGCTGTAGGCCAGCAGCGGCACGCTCTGGCCGGAGTCCAGGTCGAACAGCGGCGCGCCATCCTCGCCCACCGCGCAGACCGGCAGCATGGCCGTGGAGCCGAGGTCCAGCGAGGGGAAGATGTCCGGCGCCAGCTGCACGGCCGCGTCCGGGTCGTAGTAGGCGAGGATCAGGTCGCAGCTGCCCTCGCGCAGCGAGTGCACCGCCTCGCCGACGTTGGTCGCCACCAGGCGGGTGGACAGCGGCAGGCCCTCGCGGCGCAGGCGGCCGATCCATTCCGGGAAGAAGCCGAGGGTCAGCGAGTGGGCGGCGGCGATCTGTAGCACCTCGCCCTGCTGGCCTTCCAGGTTGTGCAGGTGGCGCACCACCTCGCCCAACTGCTCGACCATGCTGCGCGCGGTGACCAGGAACAGCTGGCCGGACTCGGTCAGCTCCACCGGCGTGCGGGTGCGGTTGACCAGGGTCAGCCCCAGCGCCGCCTCCAGGCTGCGGATGCGCCGGCTGAAGGCCGGCTGGGTGACGAAGCGCTTTTCGGCGGCCTGGGAAAAGCTGCGGGTGGCGGCCAGGGCGACGAAGTCTTCCAGCCACTTGGTTTCCAGATTCATCGATCAACCATCGTTTGAAATTATGCACGCGCGACATCGAACCCGAGTCACGGCGACATTATGCCGATTACGCATACCATAGCGTTTAACAGCATTGGCCGACGGACGGCACAGAGCCTAGATTATTGGGCATCGCGGCGCCAAGCCGTATTTCCCAGAGAAAAGATCCATCATGTCCGCTGCTGCATCCGTCCGCATCGAAAAAGACCTGCTCGGCACCCTCGAAGTCCCCACCGACGCCTACTACGGCATCCAGACCCTGCGAGCCGTGCAGAATTTTCGACTGTCCGGCGTACCGCTGTCGCACTACCCGAAACTGGTGATCGGCCTGGCCATGGTCAAGCAGGCCGCGGCCGACGCCAACCGCGAGCTGGGCCACCTGTCCGCCGCCAAGCACACCGCCATCAGCACCGCCTGCGCCCGCATCATCCAGGGCGAGTTCCACGACCAGTTCGTGGTCGACATGATCCAGGGCGGCGCCGGCACCTCGACCAACATGAACGCGAACGAAGTCATCGCGAACATCGCGCTCGAAGCCATGGGGCACGAGAAGGGCGAGTACCAGTACCTGCACCCGAACAACGACGTGAACATGGCGCAGTCGACCAACGACGCCTACCCCACCGCCATCCGCATCGGCCTGCTGCTCGGCCACGACAGCCTGCTCGGCGCCCTCGACCGCCTGATCAACGCCTTCGCCAGCAAGGGCCTGGAGTTCGGCCACGTGCTGAAGATGGGCCGCACCCAGCTGCAGGACGCCGTGCCGATGACTCTGGGCCAGGAGTTCCACGCCTTCGCCACCACCCTGGGCGAGGACCTGCAGCACCTCAAGCGCCTGGCGCCGGACCTGCTCACCGAGGTCAACCTGGGCGGCACCGCCATCGGCACCGGGATCAACGCCGACCCGGCCTACCAGAAGCTGGCCGTGCGCCGCCTGGCGATCGTCAGCGGCCACCCGGTGGTGCCGGCGGCCGACCTGATTGAGGCCACCAGCGACATGGGCGCCTTCGTGCTGTTCTCCGGCATGCTCAAGCGCACCGCGGTCAAGCTGTCGAAGATCTGCAACGACCTGCGCCTGCTCTCCAGCGGCCCGCGCACCGGGATCAACGAGATCAACCTGCCGCCGCGCCAGCCGGGCAGCTCGATCATGCCGGGCAAGGTCAATCCGGTGATCCCCGAGGCGGTGAACATGGTCGCCTTCGAGGTGATCGGCAACGACCTGGCGCTGACCCTCGCCGCCGAGGGCGGCCAGCTGCAGCTGAACGTGATGGAGCCGCTGATCGCCTACAAGATCCTCGACTCGATCCGCCTGCTGACCCGCGCCATGGATATGCTCCGCGAGCTGTGCATCGACGGCATCACCGCCAACGAGCAGCGCTGCCGCGAGCTGATGGAAAGCTCCATCGGCCTGGTCACTGCGCTCAACCCGTACATCGGCTACGAGAACGCCACCCGCATCGCCAAGACCGCGCTGGAAACCGGCCGTGGTGTGCTCGAACTGGTCCGCGAAGAGAAGCTGCTGGACGACGCCACCCTGGCCGACATCCTGCGCCCCGAGAACATGATCGCCCCGCGCCTCGTGCCGCTGCAGCACTGATTGGAGAACGCCCCCATGCAAACGTCCGCGACCCCGGTCACCAAGGCCCTGTTCCTTGCTCTGCACCCGCCGCGCCGCTGCTGGCCCGGCCTTGCCGGCTTCTACGTCTCCCCGAGCCAGGCAAAGGCCCCGGCCCGGCGAGCGAAAACCGCTTCATAGAAGAGGCCCTCACCAGCCTCACCTCTCAGGGATGGCCTCGGCCATCCCTTTTTTTGGCCGAGTTGCAGCGCCCTGACCCATTCTGGGTCCCCGCCTGCGCGGGGATGACGAGGTGGGGGTGGAGTTGCTCCCGCAACCGTCATTCCCGCGCAGGCGGGACAGCAGCTGTATCACTGAACAGCGCTTGCGCTGGCCGAAGAGGAATAATCCAGCGGCAGACAGCTGCAGCGTCCAGTCAGGGCTAGGCTGCGGAACGCGTAGAGTGGGTTAGCCGCTTGCTGGCGTAGCCCACCGGCGGTGGCGCGGTCGATTGCGCCGATGGGTTACGGCCAGTGGCCCAACCACCCTACCGGCTCCCCGGCAGGCCGCTTCCACAGTGCAGCGGTAGCGTCTGCAACACGCAACGGGGGCATAGCCTTTTTCACTATGTCCCAGGCGCAATCCTGCTTTTTGTGGGAGCGGCTTCAGCCGCGAATTTCGCGGATCCCGTAGGGTGCGCCATGCGCACACCAGCAGACCCGTACATTGCCCCGGTGCGCATGGCGCACCCTACGTCAGAGCTTCCAGGCGCGGCGCAATGTCCGCAGCGCCTCGGCGATCTGCGCCTCGGGCACGGCGGCGAAGCCCAGCACCAGCCCGGCGCGCGCCGTCTCGGGCGTCGCCTCGCCTTGCAGCCAGTATTCGCCCAGGCCGTTCATCTCCACCCCGGCACCCCGTGCGGCAGCCACCAGCTCACGCTCCCGCGCCCGGCTGGCCACCGGCACGCACAGGTGCAGGCCGGCCTCCACCGCTGGCAGCGGCGTGCACCCCGGCACCTCCGGCCAGCCCCGCAGCAGGGCGTCGCGGCGCGCCCGCGCGGCCTGGCGCATGCGCCGCACATGGCGCTGGAAGTGGCCGGCGGCGATGAACTCGGCCATCACCGCCTGGGTGCCGATCTCCGAATGGCGCATATCCAGCGCCTGGCGGCGGGCGAAGGCCTCGGCCAGGGTCGGCGGCAGCACCAGGTAACCGAGGCGCAGTGCCGGGAAGGCGATCTTGCAGAAGGTGCCGACGTACAGCACCCGCCCCTGACGATCCAGCGCCGCCAGGGGCGCCAGCGGGATGCCGCTGTAGCGGTACTCGCCATCGTAGTCGTCCTCGACGATCCAGCCGTCCCGGCGCTCGGCCCACTCCAGCAGCTCCAGGCGCCGCGCCAGCGACAGGGTGACGCCGGTGGGGTACTGGTGCGAAGGCGTGACGTAGGCCAGCCGGCAGTCCGCGATGGCGGCCAGTTCGGCGGTATCCAGCCCGTCGTCATCCACCGCCACGCCGCACAGCTCGGCGCCGGCCACGGCGAAGGCATGGCCGGCGGCGCGGTAGCCGGGGTTCTCGACCGCCACCCGCTCGCCGGGCTGCACCAGCAGCTGGGCGCACAGGCTGATGGCCTGCTGGGCGCCGCAGGTGATCACCACCTGGGCCGGGTCGCAGTTCAGGCCGCGACTGCTGCGCAGGTAGGCGGCCACCAGCTCGCGCAGCGCGGGGTCGCCCGCCGGGTCGCCGTATCCCAGGCGCGCCGCCGAGGGCCGCCGCCAGAAGCGTGCCTGCAGGCGCGCCCAGGTCTCGAAGGGGAACAGGTCGAAGGCCGGCACGCCGATGCGGAAGGCCCTGGGCGGACCGCTCAGCGGCGCTGGCAGGTGGTGCGCCTGCAGCCGTCGCAACGCCGCGCTCGGCGCCGGCCCGCTGGCGAGCGGCTGCGGCGCCGGGCGCTCGGTGGCCAGGTCCGCCACGTAGGTGCCATCGCCCACCCGCCCCTCCACGTAGCCCTCGGCGTAGAGCTGGTCGAACGCCCGGGTCACGGTATTGCGTGAGATGCCCAGCAGCGCCGCCAGGTCGCGGCTGGCCGGCAGCCGTGCGCGCCCCGCCAGGCGGCCGTCGAGGATGCGCTCGCGCAGGGCCTGGTAGAGCTGGCGCGCCAGGCCCTGGCCGGGGTCCAGGCGGATGCCGGAAAGATCGACGGGCAACGGCGGTGTGGCGGACATGGATTGGCTCCATCGAACAGGCGCTGAATGGCTCTTACAACAGGCCAATATCCTGCCTAGCATGGCGCCATTCCGCCAGGAGCCGCCACCATGTACGTGCCCAACGCCTTCCGCCAGGACGACCTCGCCGAGCTGCACGCGCAGATTCGGGCCAACCCCTTCGCCCTGCTAACCAGCGCCGGCGGTGAGGGCGTCCAGGCCAGCCACCTGCCGCTGCTGCTGGAGCCCGGCGAGGGCGAGTTCGGTACCCTCTACGGCCACTTCGCCAGGGCCAACCCGCACTGGCGCGAGCTGCAGGACGGCACCGAGGCCCTGGCCGTGTTCTCCGGGCCGGACGCCTACATCAGCCCCGCCTGGTACCCGGCCAAGGCCGAGCACGGCAAGGTGGTCCCGACCTGGAACTACATCGCCGTGCACGCCCGCGGCCCGGTCGAGCTGATCGACGACCCGCAGCGCCTGCTGGGGATCGTCGGCCGCCTCAGCGACCGCCACGAAGCCGGCCGGCCGCGGCCCTGGGCGGTCGACGACGCGCCGCGCGAGTACCTCGAAGCCATGCTGCGCGCCATCGTCGGCTTCGCCCTGCCGATCCGCCGCCTGGAGGGCAAGTGGAAGCTCGGCCAGAACCGCTCCGCCGCCGACCAGGCCGGCGTCCACGCGGGCCTGAGCGACTCCGCCGCGCCCCGCGACCGGGAGCTGGCCGCACGCATGACCCTCAGCCCATGACCCCGCAAAAGGAAATGCCCATGTCTCCTGCTTCGCCGCTCACCATCCGCCCGGTCGGCGCCGCCGACCACGCCACCTGGCTGCCGCTGTGGGAGGGCTACCAGCGCTTCTACCAGGCCAGCATCGCCGCCGAGACCAGCGCCCTCACCTGGCAGCGCTTCCTCGACCCGGCCGAGCCGATGCACGCGGCCCTGGCCTGGCGCGACGGCGAGGCCGTGGGCCTGGTGCACTTCATCTACCACCGCAGTTGCTGGACCAGCGGCGACTACTGCTACCTGCAGGACCTGTACGTCGCCGAGGGCGTGCGCGGCGGCGGCATCGGCCGCGCGCTGATCGAGCACGTCTACGCCGAGGCCCGCGAGGCCGGCGCCTCGCGCGTGCACTGGCTGACCCAGGAAACCAACTACCAGGGCCGCATGCTCTACGACCGCATCGGCGACCGCTCCGGCTTCATCCAGTACCGCAAGCTGTTCTGAAGCTCGCCAAACA
Source organism: Pseudomonas sp. GD04015 (assembly GCF_029837675.1). NCBI lineage: Bacteria > Pseudomonadati > Pseudomonadota > Gammaproteobacteria > Pseudomonadales > Pseudomonadaceae > Pseudomonas > Pseudomonas sp. GD04015. The sequence goes on from NZ_JAOEEE010000056.1 coordinate 19,667, forward strand.
GATCGATGTAGGGCGGGT
>NZ_JAOEEE010000057.1:0-19667 GCF_029837675.1 Pseudomonas sp. GD04015
CCGTTGCCCACCGTCCACCACCAGCACCCGGCGTCGCGCCCGTGCCAGCGGCAATGCCGCCGAAAGCCCCGCGTAGCTGCCGCCGACGACGATCACATCATGCTGCATGTCCCCTCCTCGCTCGCGGCGTCGCCGCGCAATCATGAAACTAATGAAATTACATGATAGGACGGAGAAATTTGCTCACGCAACTTGAAATGTGGCATTAAGACGGTCCGTCACCACAAGGCATGGCCATGAGAAAGGACAGCAGGCTCTCCCGCATGCTCCACGTGCTGCTGCACATGGCGCGGCACGATCAGCCGTTCACCTCCGAGCAGATCGCCAAGATGCTGGACACCAACCCGGTGGTGGTCCGGCGCACCATGGCCGGGCTGCGCCAGGCCGGCTACGTGCACTCGGAAAAGGGTCATGGCGGGGGCTGGACCATCGTTCGCGACCTCGAATCCATCACCCTGCTGGACATCCACAAGGCCGTGGGCGGCCCGCGGATATTCGCCATCGGCAACGAGCACGACGACCCGCAATGCGCAGTCGAGCGGGTGGTCAACGCCGCCCTGGAGGACGCGCTGAACGAGGCCGAGGCCCTGCTGGTCGCCAGGCTGGGCGCCATCTCCCTGGCGCAACTGGCTCGCGAGTTCGACGGCCTGTGCCGGCAGAGCGGCTGGGGCGTCGAAGGGCCGCACGAGCCGTAACGTCTTAGAGCGTGCCGGGCGGCTGGACCTGGCGAAGCTGGATCAGATGGCCGTAGGGGTCGCGGACGATGGCCGCCCGGTCGCTTCGCTCGACCTCCCCGCCACCCGCTTCCGTCGCCAAGGCGACGGTGGCGGCGATGTCGTGGACCTCGAAGCCGATGGCCACGACACCGGCATCGCCGAACCCCAGCGGCCCCCTGCCGGTCGCCCGGTCGTAGGTGAACGCCTCTAGGGTCGGTCCGCCCGGGCTGTAGCCTGGCATCTCGATGTGCCGGCCGCGCACCGCCACGTCGGGGATGCCGGTCAGCTCGGCGATGAAGTCGCCGTCGTAGTCGCGTTCCGCGCCGACGGTGCCGGCGGCGAAGACGGCGCGGTAGAAGCCGACGACGCGCGTCCAGTCCGGCGAGTTGTGGTTGGCGTGGAGGAAGCGCACCCCCTCCTCGGCGGGCGCGCTCGACCCCAGCCAGGTACGCACCAGGGAATCCAGCGTCCGGTAGACCGTTCGCGGCGTGAACGGCGCGGGCAGCGGGATGTGCACTTCGACGGCATTGCCGTCCGGGTCCCTGGCGTACAGCACCGGTACCCGCTCGTTCGCCTCGAACACACTGCTGACGGCCCCGCCGGCAGCCACCAGCCGGCCGACGACCCCGCGCATGTCGGTGGTCTCGAAGCACAGGTGCGCATAGCCGTCGTCGGAAGCCTGCGGCGCGGGATCGGCGGCCCGCCGCGCCGGGATCAGCGTCAGGGTCGGCCCATCGCCACCGTAGCCCGGGGTGCGCAGCACCACGGCCTCGCCGGACACCTGCGCCGGCACCCAGTCTTGCCGGGCGACCTCTTGAGCGTCGAAGGTCGCCTGGTAGAAGTCGGCCAGGCGCCGGACATCCGGGGTGGCGATGGTCACGTTGCGGAAGGTCGCCTGCGCCGGCTGGAGCCGGTAGTCGCTGGCGGAGAACGACAGCGCCCACCAGATCGCCAGGGCCACGGCCAGCACCACCAGGGCGATGGCTGTCTTCTTCATCTGCGCGCACTCCGTTCGGGATAGAAAGGGGCCGTCAGCGACGGCCCAAGACCCCGGGTATCCACCCGGGGACAGCAGCGTCCATGGCTCAGCGCACGCCCGTGCGGCGCAGGGAGGCCGGGGTGAAGTCGTTGGACGACAACTCGATGCCGTACTTCGGCGCGTTGCGGATTTCGTTGCGCAGCCCCGAGACGAAGTAGCGGCCGTTCAGCAGGTCGTAGCAGGTCTCCACCAGGATCAGCGGCAGCTGCTGCTGGTACACCTGCTGCAGGTGCCCCTCGGCCACTCGCCAGATCTGCCCGCGGTTGTCGTAGTGGTCGGCCACCAGCGCCTGCCAGGTGTCCTCGTCGAGGTACAGACGGCGCCTGGCATAGATGTGGCGACTGCCCGACTTCAGGTTGGCCTCCACCACCCAGACGCGGTGCAGCTCGTAGCGGGTGTGGTCGGGGTTGAGGTGGCCGGGCCCGATGATGTCCGCGTACTTCAGGCCGGGGTCGTCCAGGTGGTAGGCGTTGTAGGGGACGTACATCTCCTGCTTGCCGACCAGGGTCCAGTCGTAACGGTCCGGCGCGCCGTTGAACATCATGAAGTTGTCGGAGGTGTGCTGGCCGTCGCTGGTGGTCGACGGGCCGTCGTAGGAGACCTGCGGCGCGCGCCGCACGCGGCGCTGGCCGGCGTTGTAGGCCCAGGCCAGGCGCGGCTCCTTGACCTGGTCCAGGGTCTCGTGGACCAGCAGCACGTCGCCGGCCAGGCGCGCGGGCGAGACGGTCCGCCACTTGTAGTAGAACAGCACGTTGGCGTTCCTCGCCGTGCCCGCGTCACTCAGCGCCCAGGGCATGGCCACGTACTGGTCGAGCAGGCTGGGGGTGAACTGGCCGCTGGCCTGGGGCGCCGAGGTGATGATGTTGCGCTGCAGCGTCGAGCCCATGTAGCGCGCCATGTGGTTCCAGATTGCCTCCAGGCCATTGCCGGCGATGGGGAACGGCACGCCCATCCGGTAGTGCTCCAGGGTGTTGCCGCCGCCGGACAGGCTCACCGCCTCGGCGTTCTCGCGGGTCTTCTCCAGCCAGCCGTCCGGGAACACCGCGCTGCGGTGGCTCGGGTAGACCGGCATGCGGAAGGTCTGCGGGTAGCGCTTGAACAGCGCCAGCTGGCCTTCGCTGAGCCGGTCCCGGTACTGCTCGGCGTTGTCGGCGGTGATGGTGAAGAGCGGCCGGTCGCCGGCGTAGGGATCGGTCATGAAGCCGCTGCCGTCGACGCTACCGGCGTCCTTGGCCAGGCCGCCGTTCCAGGCGGGGATGCTGCCTTCGGCGTTGCCGGCCTTCTCGGCGCCCACCGGCGTCAGCGCCTGGCCGAGCGCGGCAGCCTGCCGCGCGTCGACGGCGCCCAGGGAGGCCGTCGCCCACAGCGACAGCAGCAGGGTGGAGCCAGTGATCAGGTTCTTGTAGGTCGTCATGGTCGTCACCGTCAGAAGTTCACGCCGAAGCTGAGCGCGATGAAGTCGCGGTCGACCTGGGTGTTGTAGTCGCCGCCGAAGAAGTTGGTGTAGGAGAGGCTCGCGCCGTAGGTCTTGTCGTACTCCGCGTCGAGCCCGACGCTCAGCGCCTTGGCGCCCTCGTTGAAGGGCGTGGTGGTCGGCCCGTAGCCCTCCACGTCGTGCGACCAGGCCAGGTTGGGGCGCAGGCTGACGCCGGCGAACACGTTGCGGTAGTCCCAGATCGCGCGCACCCGGTAGCCCCACGAGGTGGAGGTGGTGAAGCCCTTGTCGTTGCACTCCTCGGGCCGGGTGGTGTTGGTGCTGGTCCGGCACAGACCATTGTCCGCCAGCGCGCCGGTGCCGTAGATCGCGTCGCGGCCGTAGCGCAGGCCGCCGTCGCCCTCCAGGCCGCCCACGCGCACCAGCGCGGCCTCGCCGACCAGGGTCAGGCGCTCGGCGCCCATCACCCGGTCGAAGAAGTGGGTGGCGGTGACCTGAAGCTGGCTGACCTCCTTGCGCCGGTAGCCGGCGACCCGCTCGTCGTTGCCCGGCCGCACCGCCGCGTTCACCGGCGACAGCGCCGGGCTGCCCAGCAGGCCGGTGACCAGGTCGGCGCCGTTGAGCTGCAGCGGCGCGTTCGGCCGGTAGCTGAATTCGCCGGAGAGTGCAGTGCCGGTCGCCAGCGTGGTGGCGAAGCTCAGGCCGTACAGGCGGATATCTTCCGGATAGTCGAAGTAGTAGCGGCTGGTGCCCAGCCGGTAGGCGCTCACCAGCGACTGCCCGGTGGGCGATGCGACGATGCCGCCGCAGGCCGCGGCGGGAATGCCCAGGTTGGCGCACACCGTGTCGGTGAACGCCAGGTCGGCGATGTTCGGCCCGGCCACCACACTGAAGTACGGCGTGCGGCTGTGGTAGTTCATGAAGTAGGCGCCGAACTCCGCGTCCAGCGGCGCCGAGAACCAGCGCAGCGCCGCCCCCCACTGCCCCGAGTCGCGCGCGTCGTTGTCGCTCACCCGCGGGATCACGATGCCCTCGCGGGTGAGCTGCACGCCGAAGGGCTCGAGCGCCGCGCGGGCCAGCGCGTTGCCCGAGATGTCCGGGCCGACGATGTTCTGGTCGCAGCCGTCGGCCACGTTGTCCACGCCGAAGAAGGTGCCGCAGTTGTCGACCACGGTCTGCTCCCAGTCGAGCTGGTAGAAGGCCTCGACGGACAGGTCCTCGGTCAGGCTCTGCGACAGCGAGAACAGGCTGACCGGGATCAGCCCCTCCTTGATCTCCGCCCCCGGCCGGCGGAAGGCGGCCACGTCGACGGGGTTGACGCTGTTGATGCCGCCGCCGATGAAGGTGCTCTCGCCCCAGCTGATCACCTGCCGGCCCAGGCGCGCGGAACCCTGCTGCCCGGCCAGTTCGTAGTTGTGGTAGACGAAGGCGTCCAGCAGCTGCGCGCCGGCGGACTTGGCGCCCTCCTTGCGGTTGCTGTCGCTGATGTCCTTCCACGGCCGGCTCTCGTCCTTCAGTTCGAAGTCGTACCAATACTTGCCACGGAAGAAGGCGCCGCTGTCGCCGTAGCGCAGCTCCAGGTCGTGCAGGCCCTTGAAAATCTTCGAGAAGGTCTCGCCCTTGGCGAAGTTCAGGCGCCCGTCGTCGCCGAGCACGGAAGCCGCCCCGCCGCCGTTGTTGGCGCCGATGAACTCGGATTTGGCGCTCTGCGTCGACCAGCTGGCGCCGACCGACAGGGCGCTGTCGAACTGGCCCTCCAGTTCGCCGAGCTGGAAGGTCACGGCGAGGCCGGGGGTGCTGGTCGCCGCGCAGATGGCGAGCGCCAGCGGTTTCATAGTGCGCATGGCAGTGTCTCCATTTCTTGTTGTTGTTCGTCGCGTGCCGCCGGGGGTCAGTCCCGCAGCGGCGGCGGATAGTCGATGCGGTGGGCGCCGTGGTTGTCCCTGGCGAAGCTGGCGAGGTAGATGCCGTCCTGCTCCGGCAGCACCTTGGAGATGGCGCGCACTTGGCTGCCGTCGTGCATCAGCCAGTACAGGACCTGCTTGCCGGAGGGATCGAGCACCACGAAGCCGGTTTGCTTCTGCTCGGAGAACAGGCGGTGCGGCAACCGCAGGATCAACGGCTTGAGCCAGGGATTGGCGTGCAGCCAGGTGGCGATGGCGGTGCGCGGGGAGAACAGCGCCACGTACAGCCGCCCGCGCTCGTCACGGCTGATACCGTCGGGCATGCCCGGCATGCCTTCCTGCAGGATTTCCGCGGTGCCCGCCCGCTCGCCGCCGACGAACAGGCGCAGCATGCGGAACTTCGGGGTCTCGCTGATCACCAGCGACTGCTCGACGCCCTGCCCGTCTTCCGAACCCCGGTCGATCAGGATGCCGTCGACGAAATGCAGGTCCTGCACCACCAGTTGGGCGGTCTCGCGCTCCAGGTCGAACATCCACAGGCGGCCGTTGTTGGCCAGGCTGACGGCCTCCTCGAAGGCCGCCTCGCCCATGGCGGCGCCCGGGTAGGCGTAGGGCTCGGACATGTACACCCGCTTGCCGTCGCGGCTGATGTCGAGGTCGTTGCAGAACGCCACCGGGCGGCTGTTGCCCTCGTTCATGGCGGCCACCGCCATCGCCCCCTGGCCCAGCGGATGGACGCTGCCCAGCGTCGCGTCCGGGTCCAGCGCCGGCGGCAACGGCACACGCAGGGCCACCGGCCGGATCGCCCGGGTGGCGATGTTCAGCTCGTAGACGCCCACCGGCGCCTCGCGCTCGGGGGTGAAGCCGTAGAGGTGCGAGTTGCAGAACAGGATGCGGTTGTCGTCGCCGGGCACGAAGCGGGCGCCGGACGGCACCAGCGGGGTCTGGGCGAAGCGCTCGGCCTTGCCGCTCGCCAGGTCCAGGCGCCAGAACCAGCCGTCGCGGGCGGTGATGAACGCCTGCCCGGAGTGCTCCTGGATCAGCACGTCGTCGTGGCCCGGCAGGTCGAGGCCGCTGACCGTTGGCGCCAGATCGTCCGGCACCCTGGCGGCCTGCATCGCCGCGCTGATCTCGCCCATCCGGTAGGCCGGCGCGGGGCGGATATGCTCCGGCGGCGCGCTCAGCCACCAGGCCGCGCCCGCCACGGCGAGGACGGCCAGTCCCAGCATGCTCTTCGTCTTCATGCGCGTTTCTCCCTGGCCTCGATCACGTGAGGAACCTCATCGTCGAGCCAGTAGCAACGGTGCGGCTCGACCACCAGCACCTCCTCGAACTTGCAGCCGCCGCCGCTCCAGCCGATGTGCGGCTCGATGGCCCACAGGCCGAGCTTGTTGCCGATGTGCTCGGGGGTCAGCGCGGCCGACAGGCCCAGCTTGAGGAAGGCGAGATTGGTCTCCAGGGAGAACCAGCCGAACGAGCGGGTGCCAATGCGCAGGTGCCGGCCCTGCTTCGGCTTGACCCGGAACACCCGGTGGCCGAGCACGCAGTGCGGGTACTTGGCGTGGATGTTGTCGTAGCCCGCGGCGTGGATGCGGCGGTCGATCTCGGCCCAGATCTCCGCCGCCGTCAGCGGGCTGGCGAACAGTTGCGGAATGTCCTCGCGCAGCTGCAGGAGGAATCGTCGGGCGCGGTCCAGGCTGGGGTTGGGCGTCAGGCACAGGGCGTAGCCGACGTCGCCGATATAGCCGTCGACCACCGGCGACACGTCGAGGATCGCCACGTGGTCGGCCTCCAGCCGCCGCGGGCCGGGATGGTAGTCGGCGTAGTCCTGGTAGCCATCGAAGCGCGAATGGTCGCCGAACCAGGCGAAGGCCCGGTGTAGGTAGCGCTCGGTGCCGTGCTCGCGCAGATAGGCCTCCAGCATCTCGGCGGCCTGCTGCTCGGTCATGCCGACCTGCAGGCGCCGGCCGACGTGCTGCACGGCGGCGTAGGCCAGGCGCTGGGCCTTGAGGAATCCGTCCATGGCCTCGGGCGGGGGTAGCTGGTCGGCGCCGTGTGCGTACCTGGAGGAAACCCTGGAGAGCCAGCGGTAGAAGCGATCCAGCGGACCGCTGGGCTTCAGCGAATAGCCGATGGGCATGGCCGATCCTCCCGGTGCAGCGGATCGACGGGCCGGAGCCGGCCATGGGAACGCGCCGGGCGTGAGGCCGGGCGGCAGCAACTGAACGTCATCATGTAGGGACTCGGTGTTGTTGTTATGAGCCCGATGCTAAGAGTCCCGGTGCGCTCGCGATGTTGTTCAGCGGCCAATCTGATGGTTGAATTCCGCCACCACAGGGAGAAGCCGCATGCGATCCGCCACCGACAGTTCGTCGTTCATCTCGCTCACCGAGCTGCTGGTGCCGGTGCCGCTGCCGGCGCTGCTCATGGAAGTGCTGCTGGAACAGGGGCTAAGCGCGGATCGCCTGCTGGAAGGCACGGAACTGCGCCTCGAACACTTCAGCCACCCGGATACGCTGCTCAGCTACCGGCAACTGGCCGTGATCATCTCCCGCGCCCTGGCGATGACCGGCAACCCCCGCCTCGGCCTGCTGTTCGGCTCGCGCATCCGCCTCTCCCACCTGGCCGAACTGGGCGCCCTGTACGCCACCGCGCCGACCCTGCGGCACGCCTACGAGATCGGCCTGAAGCACCAGAAGCTGCTCGGCAGCGCCTTCGACATGCGCCTGGTCGAGCGGCCGCGGCACCTGGCGATCATCGCCTCGAAACTGGTACCGCTGGAGGAGCGCTACTACTTCAACCAGGAATCCTGGCTGACCGCCATCGCCAACCAGACGGCGCTGGTGATGGAACACCCGCTGAGCGAACTCGGCCTGGAACTGGAGTTCGACTACCCCGCCCCGCAGGACCTCGGCCCCTATCACCGGCTGTTCGGCAAAAAGGTTAAATTCGGCCAGCCCTACTGCCAGGTGCTCATCCCTCGCGAGCTGCTGGACCGGCGTCTGCCCGGCGCCTGCCCAACCCTGTTCAAGCTCGCCGTGCAGCGCTGCGAGGAAGCCTCCAGCCGCAGCCGCGCGCCGCTGTCGCTGCCCGAGCAGGTACGCATCCACCTGCGCCGGGAGCTGGAGTCGCCGCCCTCGGTCGAGGCCATCGCCAGCCGCCTCAACCTCTCGACCCGCACCCTGAACCGGCGCCTCGACGAACTGGACTGCAACTACCGCCAGCTATTGCGCGAAGTGCGCTTCGAGACCGCTGCCCAGCTGCTGCAGGGCACCGCGCTGCCCATCGCCATCATCGCCCAGCGCTCGGGCTTCAACGACACCTCGAACTTCGTCAAGGCATTCCGCGAGTGGGCCGGCACCACGCCGAACCGCTACCGGCAGCATATACACGAGGCCGGCCGGGCACGCTGAAGGCATTCAGGGTATCCAGCGTGCTCTCCGCTCTACGCTTATTATGCAAGCTCCGCAGCCTGTTCAGCGGGCTAAGAGCACAAAGTTGAACGCATTATGCGTTCTCATCAGATTGTTTCTCTTTTCCGCTGCGTTTCTGAGGACGCCAAAACACAGGCCGAGGAACCTTTCTAGGTTTTCTCCAAGCAAGCAGGGCAAGAAATAGTTCAAGTATCCACAGGATGGCCCAATAGAATGTTTCAGCAACCAACACAAATAGCAGAATAAATACTTCCCCAGCGCTCAGAGCATGACCACCAGCAGCGAATATACCTGCAACAGCTTCGACTACCACGCCAACCATCGAAACGATTGCCTCGATGATTGCGAGAACAATTGAAAATATGGCTTCGATCAACGCAGACCTCCTTTGCTCATAACACATGAACTGATCCGCGCCAACATAGTTCCAGCAGAGAGCCCATTGAGCGGCAAACGACTGAACCCGCGAGAAAAGAATATAAAATATTTATTTGAGCGTCCCATTTTTCACCAGGCGCCTTACATATACGCAAACTGCCGACCAAAACCCAAGACCGATTGCCATGTTGACCAATGCAGCCAGACCAGCATATTCAGCTGTACCAGCCTTGAATGAAAACCATCCCAGAGAAACGACAACCACTAGCAGAACAGTCAAGAACAGTTTCAGAGCCAGTTTCTTCAAGCGGAAAAGAAATACCGCAGCCACTATCACCAAAAACTGCTTACCCAAGACAAGCCCATACTCAATCACACCATAGTTAGAGGCAGCAGTGTCCAGCATAAAGCTGCCGCCGTGCCCCGTCAGCAGATAAGCGAAGTAAACAAACAGGATAAAGATTGAGCCAGCAAGAAAATAGACCGTTAAGATCCAAACAGGAATCGGGATGCCTTTCATTTTTCACCTTACAAAAACAATATTCTAGATTCATGAAAACGAACCAGATAACAATAATTATCAGGCAGTATTTTTTTGCCACGACGCGGAATCGGCTTGAATGAACTGTCAGAGCCCAGCCTCTTCGAAGTACGGTTCCAAGAATGCTCGATAGTAATCGATAAAACTGCTTGCCAGTCTCTCCGAATGGCCTGTGCTCTGGTGGTAGAAAAGAACCACCGGATTCTCGCCATCCACTTCACTCGATGTATCCAGGCACACAGGCTCGTTGTCATCCGAGTCTCGCTGGACCACTACCAAATGTGAGGGAAGCTTATGCGGACACCAACCCTCTCGATAATGAAGCGTGTCGAAATAGCAGCCAGCTGCCAGCGGTTTCTCGGCAGAGATCGGCGATATGTAGAGTGCGTCCAGACCGCCACCACCCGTGGCAAGAAGGAAGTCGCGGTATGTGCCCCGAATCCTCACACCGAGCGCACCCTCTACGGTTGCAATGGCATCTTCGGTAGATGCTCCTCCCCATTCGACCGAAAACTCTCCATCCATGGCAGGGAGTTGATTAACCTTCGAAATGACCTCGGTCAGCTCTGACATCTCCACGTGACTCCATCGTCCATGCTAAGGCCACGGCCAGCCAGAGCTGCGCATCTGCAGCAGTCAGCTAGCGCCCTGACAGCCGCAGCGAATATGCCAGGTTTTCTCTGGCGCGACCTTCGAGTGCTTCACGCAGCACACGAGTGCTATAGATAGGGCTGCGATGCAGGAACTCTTCGAGGATAGTCTGGCGCTTGCCACGGAAAAGGGGGTCGGGCACCCAGCCATATTCCTCCCTGACCTGCCGCTCGTATTCCTCGAAGCGGGGTCGCGGCGCCCCGAGGATGGACAGGTCTATATCAACAAGCAGCATCTGATCCTGCCCCTCGGGCAAGGCCGTATGCCGGGTGGCCAGAATGTGATTTGAAACCCGCGCAATGCGCTCAGCAGAAACGCCAGCTTCGCTCAGTTCTGCCTCAGCCCACTCGGCGCTCTTAAGTTCGTTGTCGGCGCCTTTAACGTCATACACGGCATCGTGGAACCAGAGAGCCATTTCGACTTCTGCTGGTTCGGCTGCGAGTTCGAGATGGATTTCCAGAAGCGCCAGGCATTCGGAGAGATGCTGAACCGTGTGATATCTGCGTTGAGGCTCAGCATATGCGGCAAGCAGCCTTCGCATCAGTGCGATCCCATCGCCCTTTGCGCCCATACCCAGCCAGCACCGCTCCCATGAAAACTGCAGCGTATTTTCCTTCATGACACATACGCTCCCTAGAAGATGGATATAAAAAAGGCCGCTCGAAAGCAGCCTTTTTATCAAACAGACCACTCACTCGGCCAGACGCCAGGTCGTGCCGCCCTTGCCATCCTCCAGCACCACGCCCATGGCGGTGAGCTGGTCACGGATGCGGTCGGACTCGGCCCAGTTCTTCTCGGAGCGTGCCTGCAGGCGTGCGGCGATCAGGGCGTCCACCTCGGCGGCGTCGACCTTGCCGGCGGCGCCGGCCTGGAGGAAGGCGTCCGGCTCCAGTTGCAGCACACCGAGCACACCAGCCAGCTGCTTGAGCTGCGCAGCCAGGCCGGCGGCGGCCTGTTCGTCCGACTCACGCAGGCGGTTGACCTCGCGGATCATCTCGAACAGCACGGCGCAGGCTTCCGGCGAGTTGAAGTCGTCGTCCATCGCCGCGCCGAAGCGCTCGACGAAGGCCTCGCCACCGGCAGGCGCCGCCTCCGGCAGACCCTTGAGGCCATTGTAGAAGCGCTCCAGGGCGCCCTTGGCTTCCTTGAGGCTGTCTTCGGAGTAGTTGATCGGGCTGCGGTAGTGGCTGGACACCAGCAGGTAGCGCACCACCTCCGGGTGGTACTTCTCCAGCACCTCGCGGATGGTGAAGAAGTTGCCCAGGCTCTTGGACATCTTCTCGCCGTCCACGCGCACCGCGCCGGCGTGCATCCAGGCCTTGGCGTAGAGCTTGCCGGTGGCCGCCTCGCTCTGCGCGATCTCGTTCTCATGGTGCGGGAACACCAGGTCCGGCCCGCCGCCGTGGATGTCGAAGGTCTCGCCCAGGCAGCAGGTGGACATCACCGAGCACTCGATGTGCCAGCCCGGCCGGCCGGCGCCCCAGGGCGACTCCCAGCTCGGCTCGCCCGGCTTGGCGCCCTTCCACAGAACGAAGTCCAGCGGGTCTTCCTTGATCTCGTCGACCTCGATGCGCGCACCGATCTTCAGCTCGTCGATCTTGCGCCGGGACAGCTTGCCGTAGCCCACAAACTTGCCGACGCGGTAGTACACGTCGCCATTGCCCGGGGCATAGGCGTAGCCCTTGTCGATCAGGGTCTGGATCATCTGGTGCATGCCGGCGATATGGCCGGTGGCGCGCGGCTCGATGTCCGGGCGCAGCACGTTGAGACGGCCCTCGTCCTCGTGCATCGCCGCGATCATGCGATCCACCAGGGCCTCGAACGGCTCGCCGTTCTCCTGGGCACGCTTGATGATCTTGTCGTCGATATCGGTGATGTTGCGTACGTAGGTCACGTCGTAGCCGCGCTGGCGCAGCCAGCGGGTGACCACGTCGAAGGCGACCATCACCCGTGCATGGCCAATGTGGCAGAAGTCGTACACGGTCATGCCGCACACGTACATGCGCACCTGGTTGCCTTCCAGCGGCTGGAAGGGTTCCTTGACCTTGCTCAGGGTGTTGTAGATGGACAGCATCTTTAAATTTCCTCAAGAACGGTTTTCAAGGCAGCGAGCGAAGATCAGGCAAGGCGAAGCGGAGTGAGGAAGCGGAATGTACTGCAGTACACGAGCATTCCGAACCTCGCTTCAACACAGCATGATCGAGCGCAGCAATTTGAAAGCCGTTATTGCCCCCAGGTGTCGCGCAGGGTGACGGTACGGTTGAACACCGGCTTGCCGGGCTGCGAGTCCTTCAAGTCGGCAACGAAGTAGCCTTCGCGCTCGAACTGGAAGCGTTCCTCGGCGCCGGCGTTGGCCAGCGACGGCTCGGCGCGGCAGCCCTTGAGCACCACCAGCGAATCCGGGTTGATGTTGTCGAGGAAGCTGCCGCCCTCCTCGTCCTTCTCCGGGTTGGCGGAGCGGAACAGGCGGTCGTACAGGCGCACTTCGCATTCCACGCTCTCGGCGGCCGGCACCCAGTGGATCACGCCCTTGACCTTGCGGCCCTCGGGGTTCTTGCCCAGGGTGTTCTCATCGTAGGAGCAGCGCAGCTCGACGATATTGCCTTCGGCATCCTTGATCGCCTCGTCGGCGCGGATCACGTAGCTGCCGCGCAGGCGCACTTCGCCGCCGGGGATCAGGCGCTTGTAGCCGTCCGGCGGGGTTTCCTCGAAGTCACCGGCGTCGATGTAGATCTCGCGGCTGAACGGCAGCACGCGCACGCCCATGTCCTGCTTCGGGTGGCGCGGCAGTTCGAGGTTCTCGACGTTGCCTTCCGGGTAGTTGGTGATCACCACCTTGAGCGGCTTGAGCACGCACATGGCGCGCGCGGCGTTGGCGTCCAGGTCCTCGCGGATGGCGAATTCCAGCATGCCGATGTCGACCACGCCGCCAGCGCGGTTGACGCCGATCATGTCGCAGAAGGTGCGGATCGAGGCCGGGGTGTAGCCACGGCGGCGATAGCCGGACAGGGTCGACATGCGCGGGTCGTCCCAGCCATTGACGTGATGCTCGTCGACCAGTTGCTTGAGCTTGCGCTTGCTGGTGATGGTGTAGTTCAGGTTGAGCCGCGCGAACTCGTACTGGCGCGGCTGGGCCGGTACCGGCAGGTTGGCCAGGAACCACTCGTACAGCGGGCGATGGTCCTCGAACTCCAGGGTGCAGATGGAGTGAGTGATGCCCTCGATGGCGTCCGACTGGCCGTGGGTGAAGTCGTAGCTCGGGTAGATGCACCACTTGTCGCCGGTCTGGTGGTGATGGGCGTGGCGGATGCGGTAGAGGATCGGGTCGCGCAGATTCATGTTGCGCGAGGACATGTCGATCTTGGCGCGCAGCGAGCGGGCGCCATCCGGGAACTCACCGGCCTTCATGCGGGCGAACAGGTCGAGGTTCTCCTCGACGCTGCGCTCGCGGAACGGGCTGTCCTTGCCGGGGCTGGTCAGGGTGCCGCGGTACTCGCGCATTTCCTCGGCGTTCAGATCGCAGACGAAGGCCTTGCCGGCCTTGATCAGCTCGATAGCCCAGGCATGCAACTGGTCGAAGTAGTCGGAGGCGTAGCGCTCCTTGCCGGCCCACTGGAAGCCCAGCCACTCGACGTCGCTCTTGATCGCGTCGATGTATTCCTGGTCTTCCTTGGCCGGGTTGGTGTCGTCGAAGCGCAGGTTGCATTCGCCACCGAATTCCTGGGCCAGGCCGAAGTTCAGGCAGATCGACTTGGCATGGCCGATGTGCAGGTAACCGTTGGGCTCCGGCGGGAAGCGGGTGACGATCTTGGCGTGCTTGCCGCTGTCCAGGTCGGCCTGGACGACGGGGCGCAGGAAGTTGGCGGCTTTTTCGACGGTGGGCTTGCTCATGGTGTCCTTAGATGCGGTGCGGCCTCCGCGCGGGAGGTAGGCCGGTCGAGACAAAGCCCGTATGATACTCAACCCGCCATATACCTGACAGTCGCAAAGCGACCAGGCGCGGCCTTACTTCGCGCGAATGCGCCGCCGCCCTGCCCGCCTTGCCCGAATCCGAGAGCGCATCGTCATGATCAAGCTGCACACCAACCACGGCGTCATCACCCTGGAACTGTTCGAAGACAAGGCCCCGGAAACCGCCGCCAACTTCAAGGAATACGTGAAGAGCGGCCACTACGACGGCACCGTGTTCCACCGCGTGATCGGCAACTTCATGGTCCAGGGCGGCGGTTTCGAGCCGGGCATGAAGCAGAAATCCACCCGCGCGCCGATCAAGAACGAGGCCAACAACGGTCTCTCCAACAAGGTCGGCACCGTGGCCATGGCCCGCACCATGGACCCGCACTCGGCCTCCGCCCAGTTCTTCATCAACGTCGCCGACAACGGCTTCCTCGACCACACCGCGCCGACCATGCAGGGCTGGGGCTACGCCGTGTTCGCCCAGGTGACCGAGGGCATGGACGTGGTCAACGCCATCAAGGGCGTGGCCACCACCATGAAGTCCGGCCACCAGGACGTGCCGGTGGACGACGTGATCATCGAGAAGGCCGAAATCGTCGAGTGATTCGATGATCCTGCTGATCTCCGATCTGCACCTGGAAGAGGAACGCCCGGACATCACCCGGGCGTTTCTGCATTTCCTGCAGACCCGCGCCCGCAAGGCCGAGGCGCTGTACATCCTCGGCGACTTCTTCGAGGTGTGGATCGGCGACGACGGCATGTCGCCGTTCCAGCAGAGCATCGCCCGCGCCCTGCGCGAGCTCAGCGACACCGGCACACGCATCTTCCTGATGCACGGCAACCGCGATTTCCTGATCGGCCGCGCCTTCTGCCGCGCCGCCGGCTGCACCCTGCTGAAGGACCCGAGCATCGTGCGGTTCAATGGCGAGCCGGTACTGCTGATGCACGGCGACAGCCTGTGCACCCTGGACGTCGGCTACATGAAGCTGCGCCGCTGGCTGCGCAACCCGCTGACCCTGTTCATCCTGCGCCACCTGCCGCTCGCCACCCGCCACAGGCTGGCGCGCAAGCTGCGCAGCGAGAGCCGCGCGCAGACGCGGATGAAGGCCAGCGAGATCGTCGACGTGACGCCGGAAGAAGTGCCACGGATCATGGCCGAGCACGGCGTACGCACCCTGATCCACGGCCACACCCATCGCCCGGCCGTTCACGAACTGCAGGTGAAGGGCGAAAACGCCCGGCGCATCGTCCTCGGCGACTGGGACAAACAGGGCTGGGCCCTGCAGGTGGACCAGCACGGCTTCCACCAGGCGCCCTTCCCGCTCTGAGCCATCATTCCAGAACGAACACCAGCGCCTTGAGCGCACTGTCCTCGTCTATGTCAGCGAACTCCGGCGGGTTGGCCAGGCGCTCCACATAACGCAGCTGCGGGGCTTCGCGCGCCATCTCGTCGACCAGGAAGGCGACGCCGATGGACGGATCGTTGCAGCAGGCCAGCACCCGGCCGCCCGGCGCCAGCAACTCGGGCAGGCGGCGCAGCACCTTGGCGTAGTCCCGGGTCAGCACGAAGCTGCCCTTCTGGAAGCTCGGTGGGTCGATGACGATCAGGTCATAGGGGCCTTCCCTGCGCAGCTTGCCCCAGGAATTGAACAGGTCGTGGCCGAGGAAACTCACCCGCGCCAGGTCGTGGCCGTTGAGTCGATGGTTGTCGCGGCCGCGACTCAGCGCCGGCCGCGACATGTCCAGGTTGACCACCCGCTCGGCGCCGCCGGCGACGGCCGCCACCGAGAAGCCGCAGGTATAGGCGAACAGATTGAGCACCCGCAGGCCCGCCGCCTGCTCGCGTACCCACTGGCGTCCCAGGCGCATGTCGAGGAACAGGCCGCTGTTCTGCTTGCGCCCGAAATCCAGGAGAAAGCGCAGCCCCTGCTCCTCGATCTCGCCCCGCTCGAGGGCCTCGCCGAACAGGCACTCCGTGGCGCTGTCCGGCCGGTAGCGGTGCTGCAGCAGCAGGTGCGCGGCGCCGCTGCCCCGCCAGGCGGGCGACGCGGCGAATTGCAGCAGCATGTTCTTCAACTCGGCCAGCTCGGCGGCCTCCGGCTCGCGGAACAGCGACACCAGCACCACGCCCTGCAGCCAGTCGACCGCGATGTGCTCCAGCCCTGGCCACCGCCGGCCGCGCCCATGGAACAGGCGACGCGCCTCGCGCGGCAGGTCGGCGAAGGCCGTGAGCAGATGCTGGTGCAGAGTGGCGATGGATTCGGCGTTCATGGCGGTGCTGGCGAATGCGGGAGCGCATTCTAGCCCAGCCCGCGACGCCTTGGCCGGGCGCGCCGGTCTCCCGAACTGGTACTCTCGCGCTTATTTCGACGGGAGAATGCCATGCCCCACGATGGCAGCCTGCTGCAGGGCGCGGTCGTATTCCTCTTCGCCGCGGTGCTCGCGGTCCCACTGGCCAAGCGTCTGCAGCTTGGCGCGGTACTGGGCTACCTGCTGGCGGGCGTGCTGATCGGCCCCTCGGTGCTCGGCCTGATCGGCGACCCGGAGAGCGTCGGCCATCTGTCCGAACTGGGCGTGGTCCTGCTGCTGTTCATCATCGGCCTGGAACTGTCGCCCCGGCGCCTGTGGGTGATGCGCAAGGCGGTGTTCGGCGTCGGCCTGGCCCAGGTGCTGCTGACCGCCCTGGTGATCGGCACCGTGGCGCTGTTCGGCTTCCACCAGCCGCTGCCGGTGGCCATGGTGCTCGGCCTCGGCCTGGCGCTCTCCTCCACCGCCTTCGGCCTGCAGCTGCTGGCCGAGCGCAAGGAACTGACCAGCCCCCACGGGCGCATGGCCTTCGCCATCCTGCTGTTCCAGGACATCGCCGCGATCCCGCTGATCGCGCTGGTGCCCATGCTCGGCGACGCCACCCCGCACCCCCTGCCCGGCCAGGAGTTGCGCGGATTGCTGGAGGTGTTCGGCAGCATCGCCCTGGTGGTGCTCGGCGGTCGCTACCTGCTGCGCCCGGTGTTCCGCATCGTGGCGCGCACCAACATCCGCGAGGTGTCCACCGCGACCGCCCTGCTGGTGGTCATCGGCACGGCCTGGCTGATGGAGCTGGCCGGCGTCTCCATGGCCCTGGGCGCCTTCCTCGCCGGCATGCTGCTGGCCGACTCCGAGTATCGCCACGAGCTGGAATCCCATATCGAGCCGTTCAAGGGCCTGCTGCTCGGGCTGTTCTTCATCAGCGTCGGCATGGCGGCCAACCTCGCCCTGCTGTGGCACGAACCGCTGACGGTGCTGGCCCTGACCCTGCTGCTGATCGGCCTCAAGCTGCCGGTGCTGCTGGTGGTCGGCCGCCTCGCGGGCGGGCTGTCGCGGGCCAGCGCGGTGCGTCTGGCGGTGCTGCTGGCGGCCGGCGGCGAATTCGCCTTCGTGGTGTTCCGCATGGCCCGCAGCGAACAGCTGCTCGATGGCCACCTGCACGACCTGCTGGTGATCGCCATCACCCTGTCCATGGCGCTCACGCCGCTGATGGTGATGCTCGCCGCGCACTGGCTCAAGGCGGCGCCCGCCGCTCCCCGCGAAGTGCCGGAAGAACTGCAGACGGTGGATAGCGACACGCCGCGGGTGGTGCTGGCCGGCATGGGCCGGATGGGCCAGGTGGTCGCCCGTGTGCTGCGCGCCCAGGGCGTGCCCTTCGTCGCCCTCGACACCTCGGTGGATGCGGTGGAAATGTCGCGCAGCCTGGGCGAGATGCCGATCTTCTACGGCGACCCGCTGCGCCCGGAAATCCTGCGCGCCGCCCAGCTGGACAAGGCGGAATGGTTCATCGTCGCCACCGACGACCCGGACACCAACCTCAAGACCACCGAACTGGTGCGCAAGCTGTATCCCCACGTGAAGATCATCGCCCGCGCGCGCAACCGCCAGCACGTGCACAAGCTCTGGGACCTCAACGCCCAGGCGGTGCGCGAAACCTTCCACTCCAGCCTGGAAATGAGCCGCCAGGTGCTGCGCGGCCTGGGCCTGAGCGAGGAACAGGCCGCCGCCCGCCTGCGCCGCTTCCAGCGCCACGACGAGGAAGTGCTGGAGGCGCAGCACAGGGTCTACGACAACCAGGCCGCGGTGCAGCAGACCGCCCGCCAGGCCCGCCGGGAACTGGCGACCCTGTTCGACAGCGACAAGGTCGACGAGGGCGTTCCGAAGTAGGCATCGTGGGCCAAGGGAACCTGCCAGCGCTTTCCTCCCCCCATCAAACTGGTTAAGGTCGGCGCATTTCCACCCTCACGGAGCCTTCCATGCCCACTCCCGCCCTGTCCGGTCCCCAGTACCTGAGCGAAGGTCTCAAGCTGGTCCTCAGCCCGGGGCTACGCCTGTTCGTGCTGCTGCCCCTGGCGGTGAACACCCTGCTGTTCATCGGGCTGATCGTGGTCGCCCTGCAGCAGTTCGGCGGCTGGGTCGACGGCATCATGCCAAGCCTGCCGAGCTGGCTGAGCTTCCTCGAATACATCATCTGGCCGCTGTTCGTGATTCTGGTGCTGGTGGTGATGTTCTTTACCTTCACCATGCTGGCCAACATCATCGCGGCGCCCTTCAACGGGTTTCTCGCCGAGAAGGTGGAAGTGGTGGTGCGCGGTCGCGACGACTTCCCGCCGTTCAGCTGGAGCGAGCTGATGGCCATGGTCCCGCGCACCCTCGGCCGCGAGCTGCGCAAGCTGGGCTATTTCCTGCCCCGCGCCATTCCCCTGCTCATCCTCACCTTCGTGCCGGTGCTCAACGTGGTGGCGGCGCCGCTGTGGATTCTGTTCGGCATCTGGATGATGGCCGTGCAGTACATCGACTACCCGGCGGACAACAACAAGCTGGGCTGGAACGAGATGCTCGCCTGGCTGCGCGAGAAGCGCTGGCAGAGCCTGGGCTTCGGCGGCATCGTGTACCTGGCGTTGCTGATCCCCTTCGTCAACATCCTGGTGATGCCGGCGGCCGTGGCGGGCGCCACGCTGTTCTGGGTGCGGGAGCGGGGAGAGACGGCGCTGCAGCGCCAGGGCTGAATCGAACGGCGGCAGACGGGATGCAGATTCCTTCCACCGCCGAATGGCGCGAATCGGAAACCTGAAATGCAGACAAAGAAAAAGCGGCTCAAGGCCGCTTTTTTGGCTTCCCGTTCTCGGTGATCCGAGTGGAAGCGATGTATGGCGCAGCGGACGGGACTCGAACCCGCGACCCCCGGCGTGACAGGCCGGTATTCTAACCGACTGAACTACCGCTGCGCGTCGGTCTCGCAAGAGATATGGTGGGTGATGACGGGATCGAACCGCCGACCCTCTGCTTGTAAGGCAGATGCTCTCCCGGCTGAGCTAATCACCCGAGTAGCCTTGCGAGGTGGCGCAATTTACGCAGAGGCCTCGCCTAAGTCAACACCCTGCTTGAATTTTTTCTTCTCGACCGCTCTTCTCGACCGCCGCTCAGCCCGCCCGCAGCAGCAGGCGGGTGCTCACCAGTCCCTTGTCCGCCCGCTCCAGCCCGGCCTCCTCGACCCTCACGCCCTGCTCTTCCAGGCTCATCAGCCAGCGCAGCAGACGGGCGAAGTCGGTCGGCTGCAGGCTCACCTGCAGGCTGCCGTCGCCCTG
>NZ_JAOEEE010000058.1:0-18929 GCF_029837675.1 Pseudomonas sp. GD04015
TACGGTTACCCGCGCGGACGCTTCCACCTGCCTACAGCCGCTCCTCGTCCTCCTCGGGCAGGCCTTCGTCGAGGCGCAGCCAGGGCAGGCGGCTGCCGGTCCAGATGTGCCGGTCGGCCGGCGCCCGCTCGGGGTGGTCGAGGCTGGCCACGGTGATGTCCAGGCTGTCCGGGCTGTGGCTGGTGAAGAGGGTCAGGTGGCAGCCGCAGTGGGCGCAGAAGTAGCGGGTGCAGCTGGCCGACGAGGCGTAGGCCGCGGCGCTGCCGTGGGTCCAGCGGAACCCCGCCATGGGCAGGGTCAGCCAGGTGGTGACGATGCCGCCGGTGGTGCGCCGGCAGATCGAGCAGTGGCAGTGGGCGATGTCCCGCAGCGGCGCCTCGAAGGCGTAGCGCAGCCGGCCGCAGTGGCAACCGCCGGTGTGGATCTCGGTCATGGTGACTCCTTGTTCGGTATTCACCCTGGCGCTCTAGGGCGCGGTTGCCCATCATGGCAGGGTTTTTCCTCGCGGATGTCGTCGTGACCGCTCTCCTGCAATCGCTCTGGCCCCTGTTCGCACTGATCGTCGGCGGCTACTTCCTGCGTCGCCGCGACTTCCCCGGCGAGGCCTTCTGGCCGGCCGCCGAGCGGCTCAACTACTTCATCCTCTTCCCGGCCCTGCTGTTCAGCAGTCTGGCCAGCGCCCCGCTGGACAACCCGGCGCTGCCGCGCCTGGCCCTGGCGGTGCTGCTCGGCCTCGGCGGCGGCTGGCTCGGCCTGCTGCTGATGCGTCGCCTGTGCGGCTGGCCGGCGGCGCGCTTCGGCGCCTTCACCCAGGGCCTCCTGCGCTTCAACACCTACCTCGGCCTGGCCGCCATCGGCAGCCTGTACGGCCAGCCCGGCCTGGTGCTGGCGGCGCTGCTGCTGGCGCTGATGGTGCCGGCGGTGAACGTGCTGTCGGTCTGGTCGCTGAGCGCCGGGGGCGAGGTGAGCGTTGCCGGCCTGCTGCTGCCGATCCTGAAGAACCCGCTGATCCTCGCCTGCCTGGCCGGCGTGCTGGTCAACCTGCTGGGCATCGGCCTGCCCGGCGGCAGCGACCGCCTGCTCGGCCTGCTGGCCGCCGCCAGCCTGCCGCTGGGCCTGCTCTGCGTCGGCGCCGCGCTGCGTCCGCAGGAGCTGAGCGGGGAGAAGGCGGCCCTGGCCTGGAACTGCGCCCTGCGCCTGCTGGCCATGCCAGCGCTGGCGCTGCTGGTGGCCCGCCTGCTTCACCTCCCGGCGATGGAAAGCGCGGTGCTGGTGCTGTTCTTCGCCCTGCCGACCGCGCCCACCGCCTACGTGCTGACCCGCCAGCTCGGCGGCGACGGCCATCTGATGGCCGGCATCATCACCCTGCAGACCCTGCTCTCCGCCCTCAGCCTGCCGCTGGTCCTCGCCCTGCTCGCCTGAACCGCACATCGGCCGGGACCAACCAATGCCGAGGCGACCGGTCGTAAACCACACACCGACCGGCGACCGGTGTCACAGACGGAATTTTCACGCAAAGCCGGATAGAATCGCGCGCGCCCCGCGTGGCCTCCGAACATCCGCACAAAGGAATTCATAATGGAATGGCTGACCAACCCGGAAATCTGGGTTGCCTTTCTCACCCTGACGGCCCTGGAAATCGTCCTCGGCATCGACAACATCATCATGATCGCCATCCTGGTCGGGCGCATGCCGCCGCACCTGCAGGCGCGCACCCGCTTCTTCGGCCTGGCCCTGGCGATGGTCACCCGCATCGCCCTGCTGCTGTCGATCACCTGGATCATGCAGCTCACCAACGACCTGTTCCACCTGTTCGGCCAGGGCATCTCCGGGCGCGACCTGATCCTGTTCTTCGGCGGCCTGTTCCTGCTGTGGAAGAGCACCACCGAGATGTACCACGGGCTGGAAGGCGAGGACGAGGCCGGGCAGCAGCCCAACGGCGCCGCGCGCAACTTCATCGGCACCATCATTCAGATCGCCATCATCGACATCGTGTTCAGCCTGGACTCGGTGATCACCGCCGTCGGCATGGTCTCCCACGTGCCGGTGATGGTCGCCGCGATCATCGTCGCCGTGCTGGTGATGATGCTGGCCGCCGGCACCATCAGCGATTTCATCGACAAGCACCCGTCGCTGAAGATGCTGGCCCTGGCCTTCCTGGTGGTGGTCGGCACCGTGCTGATCGCCGAAGCCTTCGAGGTCCATGTGCCGAAGGGCTACGTCTACTTCGCCATGGCCTTCTCCCTCGGCGTGGAAGCCCTCAACATCCGCATGCGCGTACTGCGCGGCCGCAAGGAAGACCCGGTCAAGCTGCGCAAGGACATTCCGGGCGAATAAGCCGGAGTGTGGACAAGGAAACGGGGCCGAATGGCCCCGTTTTTTCTTGGCGATGTCCCCGTTGCCCGTTGTTGTACCGACACTGCCTTGCAGGCACGGGCGGGCGGCGAACCGCCTCAGCCGCGAATTTCGCGGCCAATCGGAATACCGCCCAGCCGCTCCCACGTAACGGCGATATGGCTTTTTTCTTAGCTATGTCCCTGTTACGTGCTACGCGGCCAGC
This sequence comes from Pseudomonas sp. GD04015, assembly GCF_029837675.1. Taxonomy (NCBI): domain Bacteria; kingdom Pseudomonadati; phylum Pseudomonadota; class Gammaproteobacteria; order Pseudomonadales; family Pseudomonadaceae; genus Pseudomonas; species Pseudomonas sp. GD04015. Next base: position 2,561 of record NZ_JAOEEE010000058.1, read on the forward strand.
CCCTCTATCTGAACGCGGTAGCTGCCTGCCCCTGGATTCCCGCCTGCGCGGGAATGACGGTTACGGAAGAAATTCCACCTCTACCTCGTCATCCCCGCGCAGGCGGGGATCCAGAAGGGTTCTGGGCACTACAACATCCAACAGGGACATAGCCTTTCCTTGCCTACTCGGCGAAGCGCTCGCCGCGAAAGGTGCGCCGCGGGTTGCCCCGCTCCAGCCGGTGGTGCCGCAGACGCCGTTCGGCGCGCAGGCGGTCGTCGGCCTGCTCGGCGCGCTCGGCCAGGCGCCGGGCGATCAGCAGCAGGGCCAGGCGCTTGTTGGCGTGCTGGCTGCGCTCGCTCTGCACCTTGACGCTGATGCCGCTGGCCAGGTGGGTGGCGCGCACCGCCGAGTCGGTGGTGTTGACGTGCTGGCCGCCGGGCCCCGAGGAGCGCAGCGTCTCGAAGCGGATCTCGCTCTCCAGGCCTACGGCCGGCGCTGCGAAGCGCGTGCCGCCGAAGAACCAGTTCTTGCGCCCGTGGTTCGGCCGGTAGGGGCTGGCGCAGATCCACAGCAGCGAACCGCTCCAGGCCTCCGCCAGCGCCTCGGCGCCGTCGCCCTGCAGGGCCACCAGCGCCGAGCGGAGGGTGCCGCGTGCTGCGCCACCCTCCTCTTCCAGCACACGCAGTTCGACCCGCGCGGCCTCGGCCTCCAGCGCCAGCCGCCGCATGGCCTTGGCCACCGCCAGCGCGCATTCTTCCGGCCCCTGGCCGGCCGACAGTTGCAGGAGGATCATCAGCAGCACCCTCCCCGCGTCTTGTAGGTCAGCACCGGCTTCAGCCGCGCCAGCACCCGGACCAGGCCAGCGTCGCGCAGGGCGCCGACCACCGAGTCGATGGCCTTGTAGGCCTCCGGCGCCTCCTCGTAGATCAGCGCGCGGTCGGCGCAGATCACCCGGCTGCCCAGCGCGGTGCGGGCCAGCTGCTCGACGCTGTAGCGCTGCGCCAGGCGGTCCTTGCACTCGCTGCGCATCCACTTGCGCCCGGCGCCGTGGGCCAGGGACAGCAGGCTGCGCTCGTCGGCGACGGGCTCGACCAGGTAGCTGAAGTCGCCGCGCGAGCCGGGGATCACCATCACTCCCTGGTCCGCCGGCGTGGCGCCCTTGCGGTGCAGCCAGCCGTCGTGCCCGTCGATGCGGGCCGGCGACACCAGGTTGTGGTTGACGTCCAGCACGGCCTCGCCGTCGGCGCGCAGGCGTTCCAGCATGCGCCGGGCGATCAGCTGGCGGTTGGCCTCGGCGAAGCGCAGGGCGCCGTCGTGCCGGGCGAGGTAGTGCGCGCACGCCTCGCTGCCCGCTTCCAGCCCGGCATGGCTGAACAGGTCGACCTGCTCGCGCAGGATCGCCTCGCCCAGGCCGCGCGAGCCGCTGTGCACCAGCAGGAGCAGGCGCTTGCGGCAGAGGCCGAGGCGCTCCAGCGCCGCGTCATCGTAGCTCTGGTCGAGCTGCTGCAGCTCGGCGAAGTGGTTGCCGCCGCCGATGGTGCCCAGCGAGCGCTCGTGGCCGCAGGCCGGCAGGCCGAAGGCGGCGACCGCCTCCGCCCAGTCCTCGCCGAGCGGCGCGTCGAGGTTGCCCAGGCGCTTCTCCAGCTTGTCCAGGTGCAGCCTGGCCGTCGGTATGTCGGTGCGCCACAGCGCCATGCCGCAGCCGATGTCGTTGCCGACCAGCGCCGGATACAGCCGGCTGGTGGAAAAGAACGCCGCACCGACCGGGTAGCCACGCCCCGGGTGCAGGTCCGGCATGCCAGCCACCCGTTGCATGCCCGGCAGGCGAGCGGTGGTTTCGAGTTGCTGGATCGCTTTGCCTTCGATCCAGGTGTCGTCCGCGGCGATCAATACGACGCCGTCGGACAGATTGCGGATGCAATTGCCCATGGTCCAATCCCTATGGGTTGAAACGAAAAGGTTGGGAGTGGCAGGACCGGGCCGGGTGAAGCGCGCCGCAGCGGAAGGCGGCGGAGGGAATCAGACCAGACGCGACCTGCAAAGGGTGATCAGCTGTTGCATGATGTGCCTCCTTTGCTGTCGGTTGAGGGAAGAAGGCGCGCATCCTAGGCCGATTGACAGAACCCTGCAAGAGCGCCGCATTCCATGGAGCTGAACATGGCCGATCAGGACCTTGCCGAACTGCTGCACCAGCAGGCGATGAACCTGCACGACGAAGGCGACGAAGACCTCGCTCTGCAGACCTACCACCGCGCCCTGGAACTGGACTGGTCCCGGCCGAGCACCCACTACAACATCGGCCTGATCCACAAGTACCGGCGCGAGTGGGCCGAGTCGCTCAAGCACAATCGCCTGGCCGTGGAACTCGACCCGCAGGACGAGGCGAGCAACTGGAACCTGGCCATCGCCGCCACCGCCCTGCGCGACTGGCGCACCGCGCGCGAGGTCTGGCAGCGCCTGGGCCTGAAGATCGAGGCGGGCGACACGCCGATCGAGGCCGACTTCGGCATGACACCCGTGCGCCTCAACCCGGACGAGAAGTCCGAAGTGGTCTGGGCCCGGCGCATCGACCCGGTGCGGGCGCGCCTGATCAACATTCCCTACGCCGAATCCGGCGCCTGCCACGGCGACGTCTTCCTGCACGACGGCGCGGCCGTCGGCCACCGCGAACACGAGGGCCGGGAGTACCCGGTGTTCAATGCGCTGGAGCTGTTCGAGCCCTCCGCCGACAGCACCTACGAGGCCAGGCTGCGGGTCGGCGACCAGGCCGACGTCGAGGCGCTGATCACCCTGCTGGAGGAGCGGCGGATCGCCGTCGAGGACTGGTCGCGCTCGGTGTACATCCTCTGCAAGCAATGCTCCGAGGGCACGCCCCACGAGCACCACGACGTACCGGCGGCGAGCCCGCAGCAGGAACCGGGCAACGAGCGCCTGGTGGCCATCGCCGGCCCCGACGAGGGCGCCATCCGCCAGGTGCTGGCCGAATGGAGCGACGATTCGCGCAGCCTGCTCGAACTGGAGTGCACGCTGGCCGCCGATGAGTTCGAGGAAGACTGAATCCCTAGAAGAGATCCAGCTGGCCCGGTGGCCCGGCCATCGGCGTCTCCACCGAGCGCTCGGGTTCGGCGGCACTGACGCCCAGCCGCTCGGCCAGCCCGGCCGCCCGCTCGGCGCGGGTGTTCACCGCGTCGCAGAGGCGCGCCGGCAGGCCCAAGATTTCCACCTTGCGCTTGGCCCGGGTGATGCCGGTGTAGAACAGCGCGCGGGTCAGCAGCGGGCTGGGACCTTCCGGCAGGACCAGCAGCACCTCGGCGAACTCCGAGCCCTGGCTCTTGTGCACGGTCATGGCGAAGGCGCTGTCGTGGCTGGGCAGGCGCGCGGGAGCGAAGGCGCGGAAACCGTCCTCGCTCTCGAAATGCACGCGCAGCCCGTACTCGGACGCCAGGCAGATACCGATATCGCCGTTGAACAGGCCGAGGGCGTAGTCGTTCTGCCGCACCATCACCGCGCGGCCGGGATACCAGCGCTCGCGCTCGGGCAATGACCAGCGGCGCTTGATCCGCGCTTCCAGCGCCTCGTTCAGGCCGCTCACGCCCCACGGCCCCTCGCGCTGGGCGGTGAGCGCGCGGAAGGCGTTGAAGGCGGCGAAGGCCTCTGCCGGGTCGCCCTGGCGTGCCGCCTGCAGGTAGGGCCGGTAGCCCTGCTCCAGGCGATCCAGCAGCGCGGCCTGTTCCGGCTCGGCCCGCCAGGACAGGTCGGCGCGGCCCTCGCGCAACAGGTCCAGGGTGCCGGTGGCATCGCCCGCGTTGATCCGCCGCGCCAGCTCGCCGATACCGCTGTCGGCGGCGAAGCGGTGGCTGTGGCTGAGCAGCACCACGGCGTCGCCCAGCGCCGAGCGCGGCGCCTCGACCGGCACGTCCTGGCCGGTGATGCGGCGCAGCTCGGCCGCAGCCGCGGCGTCGAAACCGCGCCCCTCGCACAGCTCGGCGAACACCGCGCCGGCCTCCACCGCCGCCAGCTGGTCCTTGTCGCCCAGCAGGATCAGCCGCGCCTGGGGCGGCAGGCCATCGACCAGCTTGGCCATCAGCGCCAGGTCGACCATCGACGCCTCGTCCACCACCAGCACGTCCAGCGCCAGCGGCCGTGCCGCGTCGTGGCGCACGGCCGGGCTGTCGCCACGGCTGCCGAGCAGGCGGTGCAGGGTGCGCGCCTCCTCCGGCAGCAGCGCCTTGAGCGGGTCGGCCAGGGGCAGGTCGGCCTTGGCGTTGCGGATGGCCTCGGCCATGCGCGCTGCGGCCTTGCCGGTGGGCGCGGCCAGGCCGATGGCGAGCCTGTCGCCGCCGGGCTGCTCCAGCAACGCCGCCAGCAGGCGCACCACGGTGGTGGTCTTGCCGGTGCCGGGGCCGCCGGAGATCACCGCCAGGCGTCGGCGCACGGCCTGGGCCGCGGCCAGGCGCTGCCAGTCCGGCTGCTGCTGGTTGAAGGCGAACAGCCGCGCCAGGCTGGCGGACAGCGCCGCCTCGTCCACCTCGGGCCGGTCGGCGGCGCGGGTCAGCAGCCGCTCGGCCAGCTGCTGCTCGTAGGCCTGGTAGCGCGCCAGGTACAGGCGCTGGCCCTCCAGGATCAACGGGGCGAACGCCCCCGGCCCGGCCACCAGCGCGGAGCCCTGCAGGCGGGCACGCAACTCGCCCAGCGCCGGCAACGCGAAGTCGAACTCCGGCCAGGGCCGGCGACCGGCCACCCGCGCCAGCGGCAGGCACACGTCGCCGCCGGCCAGCGCCTCGCAGCACAGGGCGGCGCAGGCCAGCACGGCCTCGTCCGCCTGCGGCTCCAGGCGGCGCAGGCTGTCGAGCAACGCGCGCTCCAGCGGTCCGAGGGGCAAGGCATGCAGGGTCATCGGCGACGTCCCTTGTGGTGGGAGCGGCCTTGGCCGCGATGCTCCCGTGCATGCCGGATCGCGGCCAAGGCCGCTCCCACCTGGCTCATATCCCCTCCGCGAACAGACCATCCAGCGCATCCAGCAGCGCGCCGGAGGGCTGCGCGAAGTACACGCCGGCCTCCGGCATGCCGCGCAGGAACAGGTAGAGAGCGCCGCCCAGCCGCTCGTCGGCGAAGCCGGCCAGGCGGCCGCGCAGGAAGCGGCGCAGCGCCACCAGGTAGATCAGGTACTGCAGGTAGTAGTGCTCCCCGGCGATGGCCTGCTCCAGGCGTTCGGGGGTGTAGTGGGCGACGCTCGGGCCGAGCCAGTTGGACTTGTAGTCGAGGATGTACCAGCGCCCGTCGTGCTCGAAGGTCAGGTCGATGAAGCCCTTGAGGAAGCCGCGCAGCTCGTCGAACTGCAGGCGTTCGGCGGCCAGGCGCATGGCCGGCGGCAGGCCGTGGGCGGGGTCGGCGAGCAGGGCGCGCAGACGCTCCACGTCGAGGTGCTGCACCGGGAAGGTGAAGCCCAGCTCGGGCAGCCGCCGGGTTGGGTCGAGATCGGCCAGGCGCATGCCCCGGCCGTCCAGGTCGCAGTCCAGCACCCGTTGCAGCTGCGCGATGGCGATCTCGGCCCAGGTCGCCGCGTCGATGCCGTGGTCCTGCAGGGCGGCCGGCACCAGCTGCTCCAGGCTGCCCTTGCCGCGCACCCAGTCTTCGAGGATGGCGTGCAGGCAGGTGCCGGCGCGGGCGCCACGGGGGAAGGCGAAGAAACCGACGCCGGGCTCGCTGGCGGCCGGCATGGCCAGGCTGTCGCGGTCCGGTGCCTCCATGTGCATGCCGGCGGCAAGGCCGGAGAAGCTGCCGATGCGCCAGGCGCTGTGCAGGCTGCGGGCGAAGTTCTGCAACGCCTGGGGCGGCTCGGCGCGGCGCTCGCCGGTGGCGCTGGCCTCGTCCGCCAGCAGCGGCAGGCGGGCGATCAGGCCGGCGCTGCTTCCCGCCAGGGCGTCCAGCTCGGCGGCCAGCGCCGGACCTTCGCCGCCGGCGAGGTGCGCCGCCAGTTCGCCCAGGGCATCGGCCCCCGCCAGTTCCCGGCCGTGCAGCAGCCAGGCCAGGGCGCTGCTGTGCAGGCCCTCATCCGCCAGCGAGCCGTCCTTCTTCGGCTTGGGCAGCGCGGCCGGGCCCCAGTGCAGCCACAGGCGGTCACGGGCGCGGGTCAGGGCCACGTAGGTCAGGCGCAGCTTCTCGGCGAAGGTCTCGCGCCGCGCCATCTGCAGGCGCTCGTCCAGGCGATCGCTGCCCAGGTCGAGCAGCGGCTGGCCGTCCTCGTCGTGGCAGCGGGCGCTGTCGGTGTGCTGGCCGAGCAGGCGGCCGTCCCACAGGAAGGGGCAGAACACCAGCGGGTATTCCAGGCCCTTGGAGGTGTGGATGGTGACGATCTGCACCCGCTCGGCATCGCTTTCCAGGCGCAGCAGGGCGTCCTCGCCGAGGCCCTCGCTGCCGCGCTGCCCCTCGAACCAGGCAAGCAGCGCCTCCAGCCCGGGGCGCTGCAGGCTCTCCGCCTGGAGCAGCTCGGCCAGGTGCAGCAGGTTGGTCAGCCGGCGCTCGCCGTCGAGGCCGGCCAGCAGGCGCTCGGCCACCCGCTCCTGATCCAGCCAGGCCCTGAACACCCGCATGAAGCCGTGCTGCTGCCACAGCTGGTGGTACTGCTCGGCGGCGGCGCGCTCCTCGTCCCAGGCGCGCTCGTCGTCCTGGCAGCGGGCGATCTGCGCCGCGTCGCGCCCCAGCAGGCGGGTCGCCAGGGCGTAGCGCAGCACGCCTTCGCGGCCCGGCTCGGCGTAGGCGGCCAGCACCGCCGCCAGCTCGCCGGCCTCCTCACTGTGCCACACGCTGTCGCGCCCCCGCCGCACGCTGGGCACGCCACGGGCGGCCAGCTCGGCGGCGACGCTGGCGGCCTCGCGGTGATTGCTGACCAGCACCGCGATATCGCCGCCTTTCAGCGGAATTCTGTCGCCATCTTCTTCGAAATAGGCCTCGTTTCGCGCACTGGCGGCGAGCAGCGCGGCGATGCGCCTGGCGCTGTCCACCGCGGCCAGTTCGCCGGCGCGGCCCTTGGTCAGCGGCTCATCGCCGAGCCAGACCAGGCCCAGCGGCGCGGCGCCCTCCCGCGCGGGCAGCACCAGCCGCGCGCGGGCCTTGCGGCCGGCGCTGACCGGCGGGTAGTCGAGGCCTTCCTCGGCGAACGGCTGCGGTCGGGCGAACAGCAGGTTCAGCGCGGCGATCAGCTCGGCCGTGGAGCGGAAGTTGTAGGGCAGGTCGTACTGCCGGTCGGCGTCGCCCCGGGCCTTGAGGTAGGTGGCGAGGTCAGCGCCGCGGAAGGCATAGATCGCCTGCTTCGGGTCGCCGACGAAACACAGGTCGCCAGGCGAGCCGCTCGCTACGCCCGCCATTTTTGGGTAGATGCGGTCGAAGATCGCGTACTGGATCGGGTCGGTGTCCTGGAATTCGTCGATCAGCGCCAGTGGGTACTGCTCGCGCAGGCGCGCGGCCAGGTCTTCGCCGGCCGGGCCCTGCAGCGCCTCGTGCAGGCGGTTGAGCAGGTCGTCGAAGGCCAGCAGGCGCTGGGCCGCCTTGCGCCGGGGCAGCTCGACGTTGAGCCGGTCGAGCAGCTCCACCTGCAGGGCGACCAGCTTCCGCCGCCCCGCCGGGCCGGCGGCGGACAGGGCCTCGGCCAGCCCGTCCAGGGCCTCGGCCAGTTCGCATTGCGGTGCGTCGTAGCCCTTCTTGCAGGCCTTGGCCAGCGCCGCCGCACCCAGCTTGGCCAGGCCGTCCGGCGCGTCGAACAGCGCCGCCGGGTCGGCGAAGTAGGCGTCCAGCTCGGCCGACCACAGCGGCAGCTTGGCCGTCTTGTGGGTGCTCTGGCTGAGGCCGCCGTGCTCGATCAGGGTTTCCACCCAGGCATAGCCCGCGTCGCGCCACAGCTCGGCCGCGCGCTGCCAGGCATCGCTGGCGGCGCCCAGTTCGGCGCCGGCGCCCGTGTCCCTCGGCTCGACCCGCAGGTAGGGCTTGCCCAGGTGGCCGCGCAGGGCCTGGCGCAGGGTCGCCGGGGTGATCCTGGCCCTGGCGAGGAAGCGCGCCCAGGCCGGGTCGGCCTCGGCCAGCACGTGGCGCCAGGCGTCGCCGAGCAGGGCGTCGAGCACCTCGCGGTCGTCCTGGGTCAGCTCGGCGTCGAAGTCGCCGCCGGCCTCGAAGGCCGAGTCCTGCAGGGCGCGCTGGCAGAAACCGTGGATGGTGAAGATGGCCGCCTCGTCGAAGCCGTGCACGGCCAGCAGCAGGCGCCGCCGCGACGCTTCGTCCGGGTGACGGCGGTGCAGTTCGATCAGGAAGGCGTCGTCGCTGGCGCCATCCTCGTACAGCGCCAGCAGTTCGGCCAGGCGCGCGCGGATGCGCTCGCGCAGCTCGGCGGTGGCGGCGGTGGTGTAGGTGACCACCAGAATCTGCCCGACCGACAGCTGCCGCTCCAGCAGCAGGCGCGCGTACAGGGCGGTCAGGGTCCAGGTCTTGCCGGTGCCGGCGCTGGCCTCGATCAGCGAGCGGCCGGCGAAGGGCGAGTCGTGCAGGTCGAGGCCGTTCATTCGCCGTCCCCCTCGCCTGTCGCCAGCGCCTTCAGCGCCGGCCCGAGCAGTTGTTCGGCAAGCTGCTCGAAGCGCTCGCCGAGCGGGTCGCGCTCGCGGAAGGCCAGGGCGTACCAGGGGTCCTCGGATTCGCCGGCCAACGGGCTGAACTCGGCGCCGAGCCAGGCGGCGCGGGCATTGTCGCGGGCGGCGGCGCGCGGTTCCTTGCGGCTCCTGGCGCTGGGCGTGCACAGGGCGCGGGCGAATTCGTAGCTGCTGCGGGTGATGAAGGGCAGCGGCGTGCACAGGGCCTCGCGGTAGGCGGCCAGCCAGGGTTCGAGCAGCTCGCGCGCCTCCGGCTGCGGGCCGAGCTGCCAGTCGCCGCCCGGCGAGACCAGCAGGCTCTCGCGGGCGATGTCCGGGGTGGCGCCGAGGTTCAGCAGCAGGTGGCGCAGCCAGAAACCGGGCAGGTCCCAGGCGCCGGGTGCGCCCAGGCGCCAGTCGAACAGGCCGTGGGAAGTCACGCCGTCCAGCCAGCCGTGGACACGCACGCCGGCCAGTTCGACATCCACCAGCAGCGGCTGCGGCGCCTCCAGCGGGCGAGCCTCGAACAGACGCGGGGCGAAGGCGCGCACCGGGCCGCGCATCTTGCCCCACAGGGCGTGCCCCAGCTCGCCCGGCGGCAGCCAGCCGGCGGCGCGGGCGATGCGCCGCTCCTGCTCCTCCGACCAGCCGCGCTCCACCGCCTGCAGCGCCAGCTGGCGCAGGCCGCGCTTCGCGGGGCCTTCCAGGGCGAAGGGCTCGTCGCCGGCGATGGCCTCGTCGGCGTCGGCCAGGCGCAGGCCCAGGCGCGGCTCCAGCAGGAAGCGCGCCGGGTGGCGGAAGCACTGCAGCAGCTGGCTGGGCTCGATCACCCGCCAGTCGTCGTCCGGCTCAGGCAGGCGCGCGACGAAGGGCGGCGGGTCGAGCGCCGGCACCTCGGCGAGGCGCTGGGCCGCGCGGAACCAGGCGGGCGAAAAGCCCCGGCGGGCGCCGACGGCCTCGAAGTTGCCGGGGGCGAACGGCTGCAGCGGGTGCTCGACGGTGATTGCGGCGCTCGCCTTCTGCTCCCGTGGGAGCGGCCTTGGCCGCGAAGCTTCTGCGCAATCCGGATTGCGGCCGAGGCCGCTCCCACAGGGAACCGCCACGGCAGTGAGATCGACCGCCTCCAGCAGTTCGCTGACCAGCACCGAGGGCGGCAGCTCGGCGTTGTCGCGCGGGTCGCGGCCGACGTAGCTGAGGTACAGGCCGTCGCGGGCGCTGAGCAGGGTTTCCAAGAACAGGTAGCGGTCGTCCAGCCGCCGCGCGCGGTCGCCACGGCGCGGGCGGCGGGCGATCAGGTCGAAGCCGGCGACCGGCGTGCGCCGCGGCAGGGCGCCGTCGTCCAGGCCGAGCAGGCAGACCAGGCGGAACGGCAGGCTGCGCATCGGCACCATGGTGCAGAAGGTCACCGCGCCGGTGAGGAAGCCCGAGGCGCCGCCGCCGTTCTCCAGCGCCGCGCCGAGCTGCTGGCGCACCAGCGCCAGTTCCAGCGGCCGCCCGATGCCCGCGTCCTGGGCCTGCCGCCCCAGGGCGGCACAGGCCTGGCTGAGCAGGAGCAGGGTGTCGCCGGATTCGCGCTCGTCGAACAGCGCGTCGATCATCCCTTGCAGGTCCAGCGCCCAGTCGGCCAGCGGGCGCGGCCGCTGCAGGCCCTCGGCCAGCCGCGCCAGGTGGTCGACGAAGGCGCACAGGCGGCCGAGCAGCTGGGCGCGGGCGCCTTCCAGGGCGTCCAGCGGCAGGCTGTCACCGAGCAGCGGGACGCCCGCGCCGGCCAGCTGCGGTGGCGCGGCGAAGCCGAGCAGCAGGCGGTCCAGGCCCTGGCGCCAGGTGAAGGCGTCCTCGGCCGGCAGGTCCAGCCGCGCGCGGTGCTCGCCGTCGCGGCCCCAGCGCACGCCGGCCTGGCGCAGCCAGTCGCGCAGCAGCGGCAGGTCCTCGCTCTCGATGCCGGCGCGGCGGGCGATGGCCGGCTGTTCCAGCCAGGCCAGCACCTCTTCGGCGGCGAAGCGGCTCTCGGGCAGGCCGAGCAGGCCGAGGAAGGCCTCGATCAGCGGCGTTTCGGCGCGCAGGCTGCGGTCGGCCAGGCTGTAGGGAATGTACGGCGCGCCCACCCGCCCGCGCCCGCCCGTGGTGGTGGCGAACACCGCCTCGATGTAGGGGGCGTAGCGCTCGATGTCCGGGGTCAGCACCACCACCTGGTCGGGGCTCAGGGTCGGGTCGGCGGCGAAGCGCGCCAGCAGCTGGTCGTGGAGTATCTCCACCTCGCGCAGCGGCGAATGGGCGATGTGCAGTTCCAGAGAACGGTCGTCGTCGCGCAGTGGCAGGCGCTCGTCCGGCGCGCGGGTGCGCAGGCGCAGGATGTCCTGCTGCAGGGCGTGCAGCAGGCTGTCGTCGGCCAGCTCCGCGTCCTGCGGGTAGATGCCGTGTTCCTCGGCGATCAGGCCGAACAGGCTGTCGAAGAAGTCGCGGCCCTGCTTGCCCAGGCTGGCCAGCAGCGGGTGGCCGACGTCGAGATACCAATCATCAAGGCCGGACTCCGGTTGCTGCGCCAGCTCGCGCACATCGCGAATCTCGCCCCAGGCCTCGCGGCACGGGTTGAGGGCGCAGATCACCACTTCGGTGTGCCGCGCCAGGCCCTCCAGCACCCGCAGGTGGTGCGGCGGCAGCGAGCTGATGCCGAACACCAGCAGGCGCTCCGGCAGGCCGTCGAGGGGCGCGGCGCCGTGCAGCCGCGCCAGCAGTTCGCCGAGCAGGCGCGCGCGGTGCGGGTGGCCGTCCCGGGTCAGCTCCTGCCAGAGCAGCGCCTGCCAGGCCTCGTCCGCGCCCAGGTCGCACAGCTCGCCGCGCTCCCAGGCGGCCAGCCAGTCGTCGCGGTACAGCAGGTACTGGTCGAACACGTCGGCGATCTTCGCCGCCAGGGCCAGGCGGCGGCGCTCGTCGCCGCCCTCCAGGTAGCGCCCCAGGCGCTCGGCGCGGGCCAGGTTGGCCGGCTCGCAGAGCCAGTCGTAGAGGCGCCAGGTCATGGCCTGCGGGTTGAAGGCGGACTGCTCCGGCAGCGTGCCGAACACCTGCCGCGCCAGCCCCCAGACGAAGCTGGACGGCAGCTGCACGTCCAGGTGCATGGCGATGCCCTGCTCGCGGGCCAGTTGCAGGGTCAGCCAGCGGCCGATGCCCTGGCTCGGCACCACCACCCGCGCCGGCGCCAGCACGTCCGCCTGCGGCTGGGCGAGCAGGCGGCAGGCGAGCAGGCCGAGGGTTTCCAGGTCGGGGGCGTGATAGAGGCTGAGCATGGTCGGGCTAGCGTACCAGAGCCCGGGGGGCTTGGCCGTCGGAGCCGTCGGGATTGATCTCGCTCAGCCCGCCGCGCGACAGCGCGGCTATCCTTGCGTCAGCCTTTTTCCCCGGACCTGCCCATGCACGAGAACACGCCCGATACCCTGGACATCTTCGACTACCTGCAGCGCATGCAGGCGTGCGACGCCTCCGACCTGTTCCTCAGTGTCGGCGCGCCGGCCCATGCCAAGGTGGACGGCCACAGCCAGCCGTTCGACGAGCGGGTGCTGGTGGCCGGCGACGTGCAGCGCATGGCCTACCAGCTGATGAGCCAGAAGCAGGCGGTGGAGTTCGAGCGCGACCTGGAGCAGAACCTGGCGGTGAGCCTGCCGGGCACCGGCCGCTTCCGGGTCAACGTCTACTACCAGCGCGGCGAAGTGGCGATGGTGGTGCGGCTGATCCGCAGCCAGATTCCGGGCTTCGAGGCCCTCGGCCTGCCGCGCCTGCTGGAGAAGCTGTCGATGCAGGACCGCGGCCTGATCCTGGTGATCGGCGCCGCCGGCTCCGGCAAGTCCACCACACTGGCGGCGATGCTCGACTTCCGCAACCGCCACCGCGGCGGGCACATCGTCTGTATCGAGGACCCCATCGAGTTCCTCCACCAGCACCACAAGTCGATCATCGACCAGCGCGAGGTCGGCCTGGACACGCGCAGCTTCGACGACGCCCTGCGCAACGTGCTGCGCGAGTCGCCGGACGTGATCATGCTCGGCGAAATCCGCGACGCCGCCACCATGCAGCACGCCCTGCACTACGCGGAGACCGGCCACCTGTGCATCGCCACCCTGCACGCCACCAGCAGCAGCCACGCCATGGAGCGCATCGTGCGCTTCTTCCCCGACGAGGCGCGCAAGCAGGTGCTGGCCGATATCGCCCACAACCTGCTCGCGGTGATCGGCCAGCGCCTGGTGCCCGGGCTGAAGCAGAAGCGCGTGGCGGCGGTGGAAGTGATGCTCGGCACGCCCTACATCCGCGACCTGATCCAGCGCGACGAGCTGGACCAACTGCGCGAGGCCATCGCCCGCGCCGCCGAGCAGGGCCTGCAGACCTTCGACCAGCACCTGTTCAGCCTGCTCGAACAGGGCCGCGTGACGCTGGCCGACGCGCTCAAGTTCGCCGACTCGCGCACCGACCTCGGCCTGCGCTTCAAGCTCGAACGCGGCTTCTCCGCCGACGACGCCGAGCGCAAGGTGCTGCGCGACGGTTGAGCCGACGGACGGCGGCGCCGGGCTTGATCCGGATCAATGGCCATCTGCCACCCCGCCCGTAAGGTAGCCTTCACCCAACCTCCATCCCGGGATCGCCATGCCCTGCCCACCCGCCCGCATCGTCTGCAGCGACCCCGTACTGGCCAGCAACCTGCGCGGCCTCTGCGGCGACTGCGAAATCATCGTCGACCCGCACGACTGCAGCCGTGCGCCCCTGTGCCGCTGGCTGGACGACGCCGGGCTCGGCACGGACGGCCGCGTACAGGCCGCGCTCAGCGACGCGGTGGCGACCCTGGAGCGCACCCGCCACGCCTTCCGCTCCCGCGAGCTGGGCCAGCTGCGGCGGCGCCTGGAACAGTTGCTGGTCGAATTGTCAGCACCACCGGAATGAGGTAGAACGCCTCTCACTCAGGTTCCGCCAGCCGGCGGAGACCGGCTTTGCCGGGCAGGACACAAGGGCCTGCAAGACGAAGCGCCGCGATGGCCCGTTTTCCCCCGAACGCGCCATCCGGCGCTTTTTTTGTGGCCGCGAAAAGGTGGAGAAAGGGCATACCCATGAAGTCAGAGGAAAGCCTGCAGGAGCTGATAGGCCGCATCGGCCTCGATCTCGACGAGGTCGCCGAGCGTCACCGCCTGCTCGACTGGCGGCGCGACGACGCCCTGCGCCTGGCCTCCGCCGCGGACGGCGTGGAGGAGGCCCATCGCGGCTTCGTCGAGCGCCTCTACGAGCACCTGCAAGACTTCCCCGGCCCGGCCGGGCTGATCAACGACCCGGACACCCTCGGGCGCCTCAAGCACAGCCAGCTGGAGTACTACCAGCGCCTCTGGCGCGGGCCCTTCGACCGCGACTACCTGAACAGCCGCCTGCGCATCGGCATGATCCACCAGTTGGTCGGGGTGGAACTGAAGTGGTACCTGGCCGCCTACCGCCTGTACCTGGAGCGGATGAGCGACGCGCTGTTCGCCGGCCACCCCAACGCCGCGACGGCGGCCAGCCTGCTCAAGGCCGTGTTCTTCGACATCACCCTGGCCATCGACACCTACGGCGCCGCCCAGCGGCGCGCCCTGGAGGACAGCGAGGCACGCTTCGCCCGCGCCCTGCGCGGCGCCAATGACGGCCTCTGGGACTGGCACCTGGAGCACGACCGCCTGTACGTCTCCGAGCGCTGGGCGGAGATGCTCGACCTCAGCCGCGACGCCCTCGGCGAGGGCTGCGCCGCCTGGTTCTCGCGGGTCCACCCGGACGACCTGCCCGGCCTGCGCCAGGCCATCGACGCCCACCTCGGCGCGCGCACGCCGCTGCTCCACCACGAATACCGCATCCGCCGCCGGCGCGGCGACTACCTGTGGGTTCTGGCCCGCGGCGTGGTCGAGCACGACCAGGACGGCCAGCGGCGCATGGCCGGCTCGCAGACCGACATCAGCTCACGCAAGGCCGTGGAGGAACAGCTGCGCCACGCCGCCCGCCACGACCCGCTGACCGGGCTGGCCAACCGCCTGCGCCTGGACGAACTGCTGCGCCAGGCCCTGCAGCAGCTGCGCAAGCCCGGCGCCCGCGACGCCGCGCTGCTGTTCATCGACCTCGACCGCTTCAAGCTGATCAACGACAGCCTCGGCCACCACGTCGGCGACCAGGTGCTGGTCGAGGTCGGCCGGCGCCTGTCCCTGTGCCTGCGCCCCGGCGACCACCTGGCGCGCTTCGGCGGCGACGAGTTCGTCGTCCTGCTCACCGACCTGGCCTGCCTCGACGACGCCGAGCAGGTGGCCCAGCGCATGCTCGACGGCCTGCTCCATCCGATGCACCTGGCCGAGCAGACCCTGGTGGTCAGCGCCAGCATCGGCGTCGCCCCGCTGCGCGCCAGCGCGGACGCCGCCGAGGCGCTGCAGGCCGCGGACCTGGCGCTGTACCGGGCCAAGCAGGCCGGCAAGGCGCAGTTCGCCCGCTACAGCCAGGAGCTGCAGGCCGCCGCCCGGCGCCAGCTGGAGCTGGAGAGCGCGCTGGGCCAGGCCCTGGAGCACGACGAATTCATCCTCCACTACCAGCCGATCTGCCGCATCGACCAGGGCGTGCCGCGGCTGATCGGGGTCGAGGCCCTGCTGCGCTGGCGCCACGGCGGGCAGCTGATCCCGCCGCAGGAGTTCATCCCCTCGCTGGAGGAGTCCGGGCAGATCCTGCGGGTCGGCGACTGGGTGCTGCGCGAGGCCTGCCGCCAGGTGCGCGCCTGGCAGCTGGCCGGCCAGGAGCAGCTGCGCTGCTCGGTGAACCTGTCCAGCCGCCAGCTGCAGCAGGACGACTTCGTCGCGCGCCTCACCGACATCCTCATCGACACCGGCCTGGCGCCGTCCAGCCTGATCCTGGAGATCACCGAGAGCCAACTGATGCGCGACTGCACCGCCACCCTGATCGCGCTGCGCGAACTGGGCGGCCTCGGCGTGCGCCTGGCGCTGGACGACTTCGGCACCGGCTATTCCTCGCTGGGCTACCTCAAGCGCTTCCCGCTGCACATCCTCAAGGTCGACAAGAGCTTCATCGGCGGCGCCGACGCCGAGTCGCGGGCGATCAGCCGCGCCATCATCGGCCTGGGCCGCAGCCTGGCCCTGGAGGTGGTCGCCGAGGGCGTGGAGCGGGCAGAACAGCTCGACCTGCTGCGCCAGGAAGACTGCCACCTGGCCCAGGGCTACTGGTTCAGCCGGCCGCGCCCCGCCGCCGAGCTGGCGCGCCTGTTCAGGGACGAAGACCGTTTCGAGGGGTTCTGGTGCCTGCAGCCGGAATCCAGCCCAGTCACCGTTCCTCATCGCCGGGAAGTACAACGATGAAAATCAACCTGCCGGTCACACAACAAGAAGTAGCGGTCGATCCTCGCGCCAACATCCTCTCCACCACCGACCTCAAGGGCGTGGTCACCTACGTCAACCCGGATTTCGTCGCCATCAGCGGCTACAGCGAGGCCGAGCTGCTCGGCCGCAGCCACAACCAGGTGCGCCACCCGGACATGCCGCCGGCCGCCTTCGCCGACCTCTGGAAGACACTCAAGAGCGGCCGCTCGTGGATGGGCGTGGTGAAGAACCGCTGCAAGAACGGCGACCACTACTGGGTCAGCGCCTTCGCCAACCCGGTGGTGCGCAACGGCCAGGTGGTGGAGTACCAGTCCGTGCGCAGCCGCGCCGCGCCCGAGCAGGTGGCGCGGGCCGAAGCGCTGTACGCCGCGCTCGCCGCCGGCCGGGTGCCCCGCGCGC
>NZ_JAOEEE010000059.1:0-16120 GCF_029837675.1 Pseudomonas sp. GD04015
CGGGTGGTCTTGTTGCTTATTGGAGAAACTCCACCTGCGCAGCAGAGCCCCGGCTTCCTTGCCGGTGGCGCCGAGCACATCAGGCGGCCAACGTGTGACCGTGTGCCTCATCGTCAGCCTCTGTCGACTGCGATTCCTCTGCCACCTCCCGAACTTCCTCCGCCTCCGCCCCCTGCCCTGTCGTGAACACAGCCGGCATCCAACCAGTGCCTTCGACCAGCCGTTCGGCTTCGCTGGCAATGTCGGTTTTCTTGAGCTTGGCCAGTCGATTGACGTGCTTCGGCGCGAACTCACCCACCGCCTCCAGAATCACTGCCTTGGCGACGTGCTTGAAGTAGCCCTCGGCGGTCGGCTTCCACCATGCGGCCATGTCCAGTCCCACGGCCCGCGCCAGCTCGGCTCCGGGTTGATGCTGGGCAACGCGGGGAGTGACCACGTCGACGGTCACCGCCACGCATACCGCGAGCAGCCGCACCAGCTCGTCCTGGGGCATCGCCAGTAACACGGCGAACAGCTCGACGCCGTCCTGCGGCAGTTTCTCGCCCCAGGCCTGACGCAGCTCATGCAGCGCCACGGCAGCGGGCGACTCCGGCCAGTCCGGGGCCAAACTATCGAGTCGATCCCGTACGGTCAGGCGCACACCGAGCGGCATGCTGTCGCCATAGTGCTCGACCTGCAGGGCGGTGCGCACCATGCCATGCACCAGCGCCGCCAACGCGGCCTGCGGGTGCCGGGCCACTTCGATCTGCAGCGCCGCCGTGCGATGGGCGCTCAAGCGCTGGGCCAGCCGGTCGGACAGACTTGCTGCCCTGGGTTGCTCGGTGCCCTCGCCCACCTCGTCGCTCGAGCCTTCGCTGTCGCCGATGCCCTGGCGCAGCCGCTCCAAGGTACGCAGCGCGTTGGCCTCGGCCTCGCGCAACAGCCCGCGATGGATCACCGCTTCGCCGCTGCGGTCGATGGTGACCACAGCGCCGGCCACGCTGAGCACTTCCGGGGTATAGCCGTGCAAGGACTCAGCCACGGCGTGCAGCTCGGCGGTCACCTGTTCGCGCCGCTGCTCCAGCACCGGCACCTTGTCTTCGTCCTCGGTGTCGTAGGCGTCTTCCAGCTCGGTATCGACCTTTTCCAGCCGAGCTTGCAGCGAGGCGATACGCCGCGCCTCACGGGCGGTCGGTTCGCGGCGGATGCGCGACGCGCTCTGGAAGGCCTGCCGATCCGCGTAGCTGAACTGCGGTACGGCCTCCACCCAGGCCCAGCCCTCGGCGCGCACCTCCTCGGCCAGTACCTCCAGCTTGCCGCGCACCAGCGTCTCCAGCAGCGCGGCATCGGTGAGGTAGGTGCCGCTGTCGTCGTCGGCGAACAGGTCGCGGCGCATGCCGCCGCCCGCCTCCGTATAGGCCTCCAGCCCGACGAAGCCCACCAGCGGATGACGCACATCGATTTCGCGTTCCGTCAGGCGAGCACGGAGCGCCGCCGCGCCACGCTGCCACTCCGGCGCATCGTAGAACGCGGCCTCCTGGGCGGCGTAATCATCGGTGATGGTCAGGGCCATCAGTTGCTCCAGGGTGACGCTGCCGGCCCGGTAATCCGCCATCAGGCGCGGCGAGACGTTCGCCAGCCTCAAGCGGCGCTGCACCACCAACGGAGTCACGCCGAAGTCGGCGGCGATATCCTCGACAGGGCGGCCTTCCTTGACCAGCGCGGCAAAAGCCTCGAACTGGTCGGCCGGGTGCATCTGCTCACGCAGCAGGTTCTCCGCAAGGCTGACGGTGCGGGCCGAGGCGTCAGGCACCAGCAGGCACGGCACCTCGAAGTGGGCGGCGATGTGCTTCTTCTTCGCCAGCAGCTTCAAGGCGGTCAGGCGGCGGTCGCCGGCCACCACCTCGTAATGCTTGCCATCGGCGGCGAGGATGACGACCAGGTTTTGCAGCAGGCCGATGCGGGAAATGCTCGCGGCCAGCTCGTCGATGGACAGACGCGGCGTGGTGCGCGCGTTGCGCTTGGAACGACGCGGCAGCAGTTGTCCGAGCGACAGCAACAGCAGGTTCTTGGTTGGGTCGGCCGCTTCCAGCACGGCAGCGGTGTGGATGGCACGGGTTTCGGCTTGGGTAATCGCGTTCATGGTGTTACTCCTGACATAGGGATTTGCTGTTGAAACCGCACACCGGATTCCTAGATTCGGAGCCCGCCTTTCGGCTTTCCGGTGGGGTCGGCGCGGAGACCTGGGCCGGCCTCGTTGCCACCGTCTTTCCTGAGTTCATCGCCCGCGATGGAAGGGAGTCCGTGAACGGGGGCAGTCAAGGGAACAAGCGCCGGGGTGGTGCGGCCCGCAGCGCAGCGAGGACACGGCCCGGCGCGCCTTGACGGCACACGGGCGCGGGCTACAGTCGCGGATGAGGTGATGAGCGAGGGAAGACTGCGGTTGTGGCAACGGCCGCAGATGGCGCCGCCCCCACGCAAGCGAAGCGCGCAGCGCCGCAGGCGCGAAGGCCGATCAGGTGCAACCTGTTCGGCGGCTGTCAGGGGCGTCAAGCCGCGCGCGGCGGGGATCGGCTGCAAGCCGTTCCCCTGGAGTGCAAACGCAGCGCGCAGGCCCGCCGGGCCGAAGGACTCGACACCAGGCGCAGCAGAAAAAAGCGCGCCGCCCCGCAGGGCGACGCGCCTGTTGTTTGCCGTGCGCTCAGCTCGTCGCCGGCGCCACCATCTTCTGGATGCGCTCGATAATGCCGGGCTCGACGAAGACGCAAACCTGATCGGCCGCGATCTGGACGTTGAATATCTCGGTGAGCACATGGCGCTTCAGGTGGGCCAGATGCCCCGTGCGATACGCCTGTTCGGGCTTCAAGCGATCAGCGCCCGACGGCTTGCCGCTGCGCTCAGGGTCGCATTCGACCAGCGCGACGAAACCGTCGTCGAACAGCTTCTGGTGTTCGGCGCACAGGCCCCAGCCCGTCGTCGTGTAGCGCTCCAGACTCTGGCGCAGGCGCTTGTCGAGAAGGAGGCTGCCCGTATCGTAAGCCACGCCGCAAACCAGGCAGACACGGCGTTCCAGCGAAACATGCGATTTGTCGTTCATGATGACGATCTCCGGTTACTCGGGCGGAATTGCCCGGAACCGTCGCCAGCACGGCGCAGCGCAAGCAGTCAGGGGTCGCAGACGGCCGCCAGGACGCCCAGCGCGCAAGGCGCGCGCAGCCCTTGACGGCGAGAACGCCGTGATACGGTGAAGGGAACAGCAAGACCGCCCCACTCCACCCATGCCACGGATCGGCAAGCGGAGCGCGCAGGCCTCAAAGGCCGGAGGTATCAGGGATCAAAGCCGAAAGGCCGTGACTCGGCACGAGGCACGGGGCGCAGCCCACGAGCCCGACGGCAGAGCGCCATGGATTTCGTCTGCTGGCCATAGCACCTGCCTTCGCACGAATGTCAAAGGCGATGCTATTGCGTCATGGGATGAACATTTTCACGAGCAGCCCGGTGACAGCGCAGGCCGCGATGACGTGAATGACGTTGCGTTTGAAGCGAAACAGCGCGATAGCGGCACCGATGGCGATCAGGGCGGAGATCCAATCGAAGCCACTCTCAAAGCCTTCCGGCCAGAGAACGTGATAGCCGAAGAACAGCGCCAGTTTCAGGATGACGCCCACCACGGCGGCGGTGATGGCCGTCAGAGGCGCAGTGAACTTGAGATCGTCGTGGGTCGATTCCACCAAGGGACCGCCCGCCAGAATGAATAGGAACGATGGCAGGAAGGTGAACCAAGTCACCAGTATCGCAGCCACGGCTCCGGCCAGGAACAACGCATCGGGGCCGAATACGGTCTGGACATAGGCACCGACAAAGCCGACGAACGCCACGAGGATGATCAGCGGGCCGGGAGTGGTTTCACCCAGCGCCAGCGCGTCGATCATCTGTGTCGGGGTGAGCCAGCCGTAATAGCCGACAGCACTCTGGTGTACGTAGGGCAGTACCGCGTAGGCACCACCGAAGGTCAGCAGAGCTGCCTTGGTGAAGAACCAACTCATCTGCGTCAGCGTATGTTCCCACCCCAAGCTGGCGGTCAACAGGCCCATAGGAATGAGCCACAGTAAAGCACCGATCACCATCAGTCGTGCCAGACTGCTCCAGCGGAATTTGGTGTGCGGTGCCCTGGGCGTGTCGTCGTCGATCAGTGCGGGGCCGAAGGACTTTACGGCCTGACTGTGGCCGCCGCCCGCCTTGAATACTTCGGGAGCGATGCGGCCCCCCATGAAGCCGATCAATGCCGCGGCGGCAACAATGGCCGGGAACGGCACATTGAATGCGAAGATCGCCACGAAGGATGCCGCCGCAATGCCCCAAAGCCAGTTGTTCTTGAGTGCGCGCGAGCCGATTCGATGCGCAGCCTGGACGACGATGGCAGTCACTGCTGGCTTGATGCCGTAGAACAGTCCCTCCACCGCCGGCACATCACCGAAGGCAATGTAAACCCACGATAACCCGATCAGAATGAGGAGCGAAGGCAGCACGAACAGCACGCCGGCCACGATGCCTCCCCAGGTGCGGTGCATCAGCCAACCGATGTAGGTGGCAAGCTGCTGCGCCTCCGGGCCTGGCAGCAGCATGCAGTAGTTCAGCGCATGCAGAAAGCGCCTCTCGCTGATCCAGCGTCGTTGTTCCACCAGCTCCGTGTGCATGATGGCGATCTGTCCGGCCGGACCGCCGAAGCTGATGAATCCGAGTTTGAGCCAGAACAGGAAAGCCTCGCGGAACCTCACGGGTTGAGGTGGTGTATGGGTGCTTTCGCAGTCTTCGTCATTGGCAAGGGAGGATGTCTGATTCATTTTTCATTTCTCTGTTCCTCTTGTTTCTCAAAAGCCGCGAGCAGGCCGTCGAATACGCCACAGGCGCTAGCCAAGAGTTGGTCATCGTCAGTGATGGCGTCGCGCAGGCCCACCAGCACGCTTTCCACGCCCACCGCCTCGGCAGGTTGAACCCCACCGGCATCGAGGTAATGCACGAGTTGTCCGAGGCGTATCAGGGCCGGATGATTTAGGTTGAAACTGGTGGCGAGTATCTCGAAAGTGACGCGGCCTCCAACATGACTGAAGGCCGCACCGTCGAAGTCGAAACCCAAGGCGTCTGGCGGACAGTCGCCTGGACTGGCCAGCCACAGGATGTGCGCTTGGTGGTCAATAAAACGGCGAATCAGCCAGGCGCTAGCGAGGCGATCCACCCAGGGACGTTGCCGGGTTGCCCATACGCGCTGCTGGTAATCGGCGATCAGGCGGGAGGGAATCTCTCCTGCCACTTCCTGCGGCTCGTCGGGCGAGAGCACGCGCGTCGTCGCCAGTTCGAGATCCCGCAATGCCGTGTCGGCCTGCCGCTGCGCTTCGCCAGGGAAAAAGTCGATCTCTCTGATCGCAGAGAAGCTCTTACGCAGCTTGCGAGCGACTTTGATCGTGTCTTGAACCGTGTCCGGGGTCAGTGCCATCCGGGCGACTGACACATCCTTCAACAGCGCTGCATAGTCGTCGCCTCGATCGAACAGGCCAGTGAAGTCAGCCCCTTCGGGCTCCTCGCTTCTCAGTACCAGTGCGGTTCCGTCGCCACTTTGAACATCGGCCGCCAGTTCTTCCAGCAGGGCACGGCAGGAGGCGCGGTCTGGCATCAGATAAACGCCATCGCGCAGCACCGCCGCGCCGGATGCCTTGAGTGCCCGCCAGGCCCGTTGTCTGACGGTCGCGTTCCCCGTAGGAAGGCTGAGGATGAGAGCAAGCCAAGTATTCATGACGCCAACTCTACAAATTTGTAGAGTTAGCATCAAAAAAATACTAGTACAGATGCTCAAAGCCGAAGGCGTCAGGGGTAGCCGGATAGCCGCGACTCGACAAGACGTCCGCGAACCCGACGGCGGGATGCCATGAAACAAGGTCGCCCATTCTTTCCTCATTAATTCAATAATTGTTGTATTATCGAAAGATGAACGAAGATCAAGTCATTTCCGCCCTAGGCGCCCTGGCCCACACCCAGCGGCTGCGTGTGTTCCGCGCTCTGATCATCGCCGGCCCAGAAGGACTGACACCGAGCGTCCTAGCCGACCAGCTCGACGTGGCACGCAATACCTTGTCCTTCCATCTGAAGGAACTGGCCCATGCTGGCCTCGTCACGGTCGAACAGCAGGGCCGCAACCTGATCTACCGCGCCGAATACACCCACATGAACGGCCTGATCGGCTACCTGACCGAACACTGTTGCCAAGGCGGCACGTGCGAAGTCACCGAATCCACCCGCTGCGACTGCTGACGCCATGACCACAGACACCACCTATCCAGCGCCTCGATGCCATGTCCTTGCAGCGCGAGCTGCGCAACATTGGTCGCCAGTGAGGGCTGCCCGATGACCGCCACCGATACCGCAGGCCGCGTGCCGGTCGCTTCCGCCATGAGCGGCTTCGAGCGTTACCTGACCGTGTGGGTGCTGCTGTGCATCATCGCCGGCATCGCCCTGGGCCAGTTCGCGCCCGGTGTGTTCCAGGCCATCGGGCGTATGGAGGTGGCGCAGGTCAACCTGCCGGTGGGCCTGCTGATCTGGGTCATGGTGATTCCGATGCTGCTCAAGGTGGACTTCGGCGCACTGTGCCAGGTCAAGCAGCATTGGCGCGGCATCGGCGTCACGCTGTTCATCAACTGGGCGGTCAAGCCATTCTCGATGGCGCTGCTGGCCTGGCTGTTCATCCGTCACGTCTTCGCCGACTGGCTGCCGGCCGACCAGCTCGACAGCTACGTCGCCGGCCTGATCCTGCTGGCCGCCGCGCCCTGCACGGCGATGGTGTTCGTGTGGAGCCGGATGACCGGCGGCGATCCAGTATTCACGCTTTCACAGGTGGCGCTGAACGACACCATCATGGTGTTCGCCTTCGCGCCGATTGTCGGCCTGCTGTTGGGCCTGTCGGCGATCACCGTGCCGTGGGACACGCTGCTGGTGTCGGTGGTGCTCTACATCGTCATCCCGGTCATCCTCGCGCAGCTCTGGCGCCGCGCGCTCTTGCGTCGGGGCCAGGCCGCGTTCGATCGGGCCTTGGAGCGCATCGGCCCGCTGTCGATCGCAGCCTTGCTGCTGACGCTGGTGCTGCTGTTCGCCTTCCAGGGCCAAGCCATCCTGCAACAGCCGCTGGTCATCGCCATGCTGGCGGTGCCCATTCTGATCCAAGTGTTCTTCAATTCCGGGCTGGCCTACTGGCTCAACCGCAAGGTGGGCGAGAAGCACAACATCGCCTGTCCGTCGGCGCTGATCGGGGCGAGCAACTTCTTCGAGCTGGCCGTGGCGGCCGCCATCAGCCTATTCGGTTTCCATTCCGGCGCCGCGCTGGCCACCGTGGTCGGCGTGCTGATCGAGGTGCCGGTGATGCTGTTGGTGGTGCGCGTGGTCAACCGCTCGCGCGGCTGGTACGAGCGCGCGTAGCCCGCGACGAGATGAAAGCAACCATGAACCTCGCCGAACAGATCAACCTCTCTTGTGCATGCCGCACGCTCGACGTAGCACGGCTGCATCAAAGCCTGCCCACGTCGCTGGCCGATAGCCATCCCCACTTGTTCTCGGAAACGGCGGTGTTCATCAGCACGTCCACACGGGATGCCATCGCCCAGGCCGTGACGACACTGGAGCGCGTCACCCACCTGCCGGGCTACCAGCCACAAGGCGGTGGTAGACCGCGCGCAGGGCACGGACGCGCTGGTGCCGAACTTCGGCCCCTCCGGCGTGTTCATGGGGTACGACTTTCACCTGAGAGCGGACGGCCCGCGCCTGATCGAAATCAACACCAACGCGGGTGGCGCTCTGCTCAATGCCGCGCTCGCCGGGGCGCAAAGCACCTGCTGCTCCGCGATGGACGAGTGGGTGGGTCACGCCGACCTGGCGCAAACCTTCATCGAGATGTTCCGCGCCGAATGGCAGGCGCAGCGAGGTACGCAGCCTTGGCGCACGGCGGTGGTGGTCGATGACGATCTGCAGCAGCAGTACCTGGCCCCCGAATTTGAGCTTGTCCGACGTTTGTTCGAGCGTCATGGCATCCGGGCTGCCGTGGCCGACCCGCGCGAGCTCGAATGGCGCGATGGTGCCTTGTGGCACTCGGCGTTTCCCGCCGATCTGCCGATCGACATGATTTACAACCGGCTCACCGATTTCGACTTGTCGGAGTCCTCGCACGCGGCGCTGCACAGCGCGTACCAGGCAGGCGCGGTAGTGCTGACGCCGCATCCTCGCGCGCACGCCATGCAGGCAGACAAGCGCAACCTGATCTGGCTGGGCGATGACGCGCAGATGGCCCGCTGGGGCGGCAGCGAGGCCGACCGCGCCGTGCTGCGTGCCGTCGTTCCCGCCGCCCAGGCCGTCTTGCCCGCCAATGCGGAGGCTCTTTGGCGCGAACGGCGCCAATGGTTCTTCAAGCCGATGGCGGGCTATGGCGGCAAGGCCGCCTACCGGGGCGACAAGCTGACGCGCAAGACGTGGGATCACATTGCCGCCGGCGGCTTCGTGGCCCAGGCGCTGGTGCCGCCCAGCGAACGCATGGTCGCGGTCGATGGCGTACCGACCCGGCTCAAGGTGGACGTGCGCGCTTACGCCTATCGCGGGCGTGTCCTGCTGCTGGCGGCGCGCACCTATACCGGCCAGACCACCAACCTGCGCACGCCCGGCGGGGGATTCGCGCCCGTGCTGGTTCTGCCGTTCGGCGACATGGCGGGTACGAACGATTCGTCCATCACCACACAGAGCACGCTTGCATGAGTCCCATCACGATCTATCACAACCCCGACTGCGGCACGTCGCGCAACACCTTGGCGTTGGTACGTGCCAGCGGCATCGAACCCACGGTCATCGAGTACCTGAAGACGCCGCCCGACCGCGAGACGCTGAAGGCGTTGATCGCGCGCATGGGTATGGGCGTGCGGGACGTGTTGCGCGTCAAGGGCACGCCCTACAAGGAACTCGGGCTGGATGCCGCGCATTGGAGCGACGACGAACTGATCGACCAGATGCTGGCTCACCCGATCCTCATCAATCGGCCCATCGTGGCAACGCCCTTGGGCGTGCGCCTGTGCCGCCCCTCAGACGTGGTGATCGAACTACTGCCGCAGCGGCCGGCAGTCGAGTTGCGCAAGGAAGACGGTACGCCGCTGCTGGTGGAGGCACCAATCGAAGGCAGCGACACGGGCCTCGCGGTGGCTTTGCAGGAGGCCGGGCTTCCGACGGACGACCTGACCGAACCGGGGCGCAGCTTCTTCGCGTATGCCACGGTATCGGGCGAGCGCGTGGGCTACGGCGGTTTCGAGTGCATGGGCCGGGATGTGCTGGTGCGTTCCCTGGTGGTGCTGCCGCACGCGCGCCAGCGCGGCATCGGCGGCGGCGTCCTGGCACTGCTGCTGCGGCGCGCTTTCGACGAAGGCGGGCGTGACGCCTGGTTGCTGACCACGACAGCCGCGCTGTTCTTCGAGCGTGCGGGCTTCAAGCCGATTGAGCTCAACGTCGCACCGGCAGCGATCCTTGCCACACGGCAGGCCGCAAGCCTGTGTCCTTCTACCGCCGTGCTGCTGAGGCGAAGCATCGTGCTGTGATGGACAGGCAAGCGTAGCGCTCAGGCCCGCAGAGGGCCGGAGGGCTCGTCACAGGGCGCAGCAAAAAAGGGCCGAAGCCCCCGTGATCACAGCAAGCCGCGCTCGGCAAAGGACACTGTGCCCTCGCCGCCGACGATGATGTGATCCAGCGTACGCACCTCCACCAGCGCCAGGGCCTCCTCGAGCCGCAGGGTCAGCACCTTGTCAGCCTGGCTTGGCTCTGGATTTCCGCTCGGATGGTTGTGCGAGAAGATCACCGCCGCCGCATTGACCCGCAGCGCCTCCTTCACCACCTCACGCGGATACACCGAAGCACCGTCGATGGTGCCGCGGAACAGTTCTACGTATTCGATCAGCCGATGCTGTGTGTCGAGGAACAGCGCCGCGAAGACTTCGTGCTCGAAGCCGGCCAGCTTAGTGCACAGGTAGTCCCTGACCAGCGCCGGCGAGGTGAACAGCGCTCCTCGCGGGTTCTTCTGGTCGATGACCAGGCGTGCGGCTTCAAGAATCTGGTCGGCAGTCGCCGGCAGGTAGCGCCCCTGGTCGTCACGCACCAGCAGCGAGGCATCGGAGGTGAGAGAAAGTTGCGACATGATCGTGCTCCGGTTGCTCGGGCGGAATTGCCCGGAACCGGCACCAGCACGGCGCAGCGCAGCTGTCAGGGGTCAACGACGGCCGCTAGGACGCCAGCGTGCAAGGCACGCGCAGCCCTTGACGGCGAGAACGCCGTGATACGGTAAAGGGAACAGCAAGACCGCCCCACTCCACCCATGCCACGGATCAGGGCAAGCGGAGCGCGCAGGCCCTCAAGGACCGGAGACGTCAGGGATCAAAGCCGGATGGCCGTGACTCGGCACGAGGCGCGGGGCGCAGCCCGCGAGCCCGACGGTGGAACACCGGGACGCTCGCCCTTGTGATACTGGCGATACGGCCACTTCCCATTCCCGCATCACGCCCACCTACGCCCATCTACGCTCATGCAGGTTTTGCAGTCGCGAAACCTCCTAGACACTTTCTCCCTGTCGGTCGGCCCTCCACCCCGTGTGCTGGCCGAACCTGGAGGACACCATGAGCGCCCCTTGCCAATGGGTACTGATCAAGCGATTCGCCGAGGTCACCGGCTACACCGAGAATGCCGTTCGCCACAAGGTCAAGGGCGGCGTATGGGTACAGGGTCGCCTCTGGCGCAAGGCCCCGGACGGCCGCATTTTCTTGAATCTTCTCGAGTTCGAGCGGTGGGTGGAAAGCGAGCGTCAGCCGACTTCACATTGATGCCCCACAGCCACGATCTCGCTCTTTGGCAGGCACAATGCCGGCATTGATTTACGCTCATTGAGCGCATAGCATTTCAACGATCCCGGCACACGCAGACACCCCTCTCCCCGCCCCTCGATGGGGTCGTAACAGGCAGTGCCGGCATCTGTGAGGGAACTACCGAGGGCTGACTCATGGTGGGCAGAGAAAGCAGGAAGACAGGCTACACAGGCGTGGAAATCCATGGGCACTCGATTCGTGTGTACTTCATGTACAAGGGTGTTCGCCATCGGCATACCCTGGGCATCGAGCCCACCAAGGCCAACATCAAGCACGCGGCCGGCCTACGCAGCGCCGCCCTGTTCGCCCTGAAATCCGGCACCTACAACGAAGCCGACTACTTCCCTCACTCCCGTCCGGCGGAAACCCTGGCCGTTACCGGCAAACGCCTGGACGAGCTGTGTGATCGCTACAAGCCGCTGAAGGCAGTGGATATCACTCCGGAGACGGAGTCTCGCTACGAAATTGCGTTGAACGCCTGCCTGGAACTCATCGGCCGTAACCGCCTGATCAATACCTTGCTACCCGAGGATATCCAGCAGCTACGGGTGGATCTGATTGCCACGCGTGCGGTTTCGACGGTCAACCACTACCTCGCTACATTCGCGGGCTTCCTCTACTGGTGCGAGAACAACGGCTATTGCGGGCAGATCGGCAAACACTGCATCCGCTTCACCAAGAGCAGCAAGGAACCCGATCCGCTCACTTTCGAAGAGTACGAGGCACTCATCGGGAAAGGGTGCCTGCATCCCATCGACAAGGCGGCCGTCACCTTGGCGGTCTACGCCGGCCTGCGCCCTGGCGAACTACTGGCCTTGGCTGTTGAAGACGTGGCACCGGACTTCAGCAAAGTCCAAGTCCGGCGCTCGATCACGCAATCGGCCACCTTCAAGGTGCCCAAGACCAAGAAGGAGCGCACTGTGCTGCTGTACCCGCCGGCACGCGAGGCCCTGCAGGTGCTGGTCGCCGATGCCGAACAGCGCAAGGCGGCGGACCTGCAGGTCTGGCTCAACCGTCATGAGTCCCGCACCGACCGGGTACGGGTGCTGCTGTCGCCGAAGACCCAGGCGCGCAAGCAAGTCGTCAACGACTACTTCGTGCCAAGCGCCTGGAACAGCAAATGGGCCAACCTGATCCGCCGCTCGGGTATCCGGCCGCGCCCGCCCTACCAGACCCGACATACCTACGCCTGCTGGAACCTGACGGCACGTGGCAACCTGGCGTTCATCGCCAACCAAATGGGCCACAGCGACTATTCCATGCTGGTGAAGGTGTACGCCCGATGGATAGATTCGGAATCGCCCAGAGAGCTGGAGCGAATCTGGGAAGGCATGCAGAACATGGCCAAGCATGTTCAGCACACACCCGAGATGTTGGCAGCCTGACCTCTCTGCTCGCTGCCAGGCAAAACAGGCGACCTCTATTTTGCTCCGCCTGACCTGGTATAGCGCAGGGCATCCACGACCAGCGAGAAAGCCGGTGATGGTTGCCTACGACTCGGGTAGTACAGGTAGTAACCCGGGAACGGAGGACACCAGTCTTCGAGCACGCGCACCAGCCGGCCCTCCGCGAGGTGGTGTGAGAACTCTTCTTCGGGGAGCCAGGCAATGCCCAGCCCTGCCAGAGCAGCATCCACGATGTTGGGCGATGTGTTGAAAATGAGCTGGCCATCCACTCGCACATTCAGCTGCCGGCCTCTGCGCTGGAAGTCCCAGACATAGAGCCCTCCGCCGGACTGCATGCGCATGTTGATGCAGTTATGGTCGATCAGGTCGCGAGGATTCCTGGGCTTCGGATGCGTGGCGAAGTACGCGGGTGCGGCCGCCACCGCCATGCGCAGTGGTGGCCCGATCGGCACCGCGATCATGTCCTTGTCGATGGTATCCCCCAGGCGAACCCCCGCGTCGAAGCGGTCGGCCACGATATCCCTGAAACCGTAGTTGATGTCGAACTCCACCTTGATGTCGGGGTATTCGCGCAGCAGGGGCGCGAGCCTGGGCAATAACGTAGCCCGCTGGATGTGATCGCCACAGGTGATGCGCACGGTGCCGGCAGGCTTGTCGCGCAGCTCGGTCAGCTCGTCCAGCTCCGCCTCGATCTCGTCGAAGCGATGGCCAATGGCATTGAGTAGCCGCTCCCCCGCCGCCGTCGGTGCGACGCTGCGAGTGGTACGGGTCAGCAGGCGGATTCCCAGGCGCGTCTCCAGGCCGTTGAGCGCTTGGCTCAGCGCCGACTGTGTCACTCCAAGCAACGCCGCCGCACGGGTGAAGCTGCCTTCACGGGCGATAGTGACGAAGTACAGGAGTTCGTTGAGGTTGCGCCTGGCCATGGCCCAAGTTTCTCATGAGGAATTGATTAGTTGCTCTTATAGCCTTTTTAAGGATTGATTAGCTAATCAAGAGTCACGGCAACGGCGATGATGGCCATCGCACACGCGCGGCCTTTCCTCAGTCAGCCGGACACGCCATGACCACCCGCACTACCCTCGACATTCCCACCCCACCCCAGGGCCAAGCCGCCTCCTGGAGCGGCGTCTTCGCCATGGCGGTCTGTGCCTTCGCCCTGATCGCCTCGGAGTTCCTGCCGGTCAGCCTGCTGACGCCCATCGCCGGTGACCTGCACATCAGCGAAGGCATGGCAGGCCAGGGCATCGCCATCTCCGGCGCCTTCGCGGTATTCACCAGTCTGTTCATCGCCGCGCTGGCCGGCAGCCTGGATCGCAAGACCCTGCTGCTGGGGCTGACGGCGGCAATGGGCGTGTCCGGCGCCATCGTCGCGCTGGCGCCGAACTACTTCACCTACATGCTGGGCCGGGCCTTGATCGGCGTGGTGGTTGGCGGCTTCTGGTCGATGTCGGCGGCCACCGCCATGCGCCTGGTGCCGAGCCGCGACGTGCCGCGCGCGCTGGCCATCGTCAATGGCGGCAACGCCCTGGCCACCGTGCTGGCCGCGCCGCTGGGCGCCTGGCTCGGCAGCGTCATCGGCTGGCGTGGCGCCTTCTTCTGCCTGGTGCCTGCGGCTCTGCTGACGCTGGCCTGGCAATGGCGCACCCTTCCCTCCATGCCAGCCACCACCACCCGTACGTCGGGCCTGGGTAGTTCGCTCAAGGTATTTGCGCTGCTCGGTCGCCCCGGCGTCCTGCTCGGCCTGCTGGCCAGCAGCCTGCTGTTCATGGGCCAGTTCTCGCTGTTCACCTATATCCGCCCCTTCCTGGAAAGCGTCACCGGCGTGCACGGCGCCGGCATCTCGCTGGTGCTGCTGGTAATCGGCGCGGCGGGCTTCGTCGGAACCTTGCTGATCGGCCGACTGCTGCAGCGGCGCTTCTACCTGACGTTGGTGGTCATCCCCCTGCTGATGGCGCTGATCGCCCTGACCCTGGTGGCCTTCGGTGGCTGGACGGCCATGGTCGTCTCCCTGCTCGGTGTGTGGGGGCTGACTGGCACCTCGGCGCCGGTGGGCTGGTGGGCGTGGATCGCCATGACCTTTCCCAAGGACGCCGAAGCGGGCGGCGGCCTGTTCGTCGCTGTGGTGCAACTGTCCATCGCCGTCGGCTCCACCCTCGGCGGGCTGTTGTTCGACCACGGCGGCTACCGCAGCACCTTTTTCGTCAGCGCCGCGCTGCTGGCGACCTGCGCCGTGCTGACGGCGCTGACCGCACGCGAAACCTCGCGCTGATCATCCATGACAACGGAGACCACCATGAACGAATCCAGCAAGCCATCCAGTTCCCGCCGGGAGTTCATCCAGGGCGCGGCCATCGCCGGCTCGGCGGCGCTGCTCGCCGGGCATTCGGGCCTGGCGCTGGCCACTGCA
Organism: Pseudomonas sp. GD04015; assembly: GCF_029837675.1. Taxonomy (NCBI): domain Bacteria; kingdom Pseudomonadati; phylum Pseudomonadota; class Gammaproteobacteria; order Pseudomonadales; family Pseudomonadaceae; genus Pseudomonas; species Pseudomonas sp. GD04015. The sequence goes on from NZ_JAOEEE010000059.1 coordinate 14,721, forward strand.
GGTAACGAGGCAACCACCATGCAACTGACACAGGAATGGGACAAGACCTTCCCTCGCAGCGACAAGGTCGAGCACAGGAAGGTCACCTTCAGGAATCGCTACGGCATCACGCTGGCCGCCGACCTGTACCAGCCCAGGAACACCAGCGGCAGGCTGCCAGCCATCGCCATCAGCGGCCCCTTTGGCGCGGTCAAGGAGCAGTCCTCGGGGCTGTATGCGCAGACCCTGGCCGAGCGCGGCTTCGTTACCTTGGCATTCGATCCGTCTTACACCGGCGAGAGCAGCGGCCAGCCGCGCAACGTCGCCTCGCCAGACATCAATACCGAAGACTTCAGCGCGGCCGTGGACTTCCTCGGCCTGCTGCCGGACGTGGATCGCCGACGCATCGGCATCGTCGGCATCTGCGGCTGGGGCGGCATGGCCCTGAATGCCGCGGCCGTGGACAAACGCGTCAAAGCAGTCGCGGCCAGCACCATGTACGACATGGCGCGGGTCATGTCCAAGGGCTACAACGACAGTGTGACCAATGAACAACGTACACAGACGCTGGAGCAACTGAGCCAACAGCGCTGGAAGGATGCCGAGAGTGGTGCCCCCGCCTACCAGCCGGCCTACAACGTGCTCAAGGGTGGTGAGGCGCAGTTCCTGGTCGACTATGCCGACTACTACATGAAGCCGCGCGGGTACCATCCGCGCGCGGTCAACTCCGGCAACGCCTGGACGATGACCACGCCGCTGGCGTTCATGAACATGCCGCTCCTCACCTACATCAAGGAGATCTCGCCGCGCCCGACCCTGTTGATCCACGGCGAGAAGGCCCATTCGCGCTACTTCAGCGAGACCGCCTACGCGGAGGCGGCCGAACCGAAGGAGCTGCTGATCGTGCCGGGTGCAAATCATGTCGACCTGTACGACCAGATGGACAAGATTCCCTTCGAGCGCATCGCCGGCTTCTTCGGTGAGCATCTGAAGTGATGACGATATCTCGCATCAAGGCAGGCCTGGCCAGGGCCTGCCTGCTGGCCAGTCTAGGACTCGCCGCAAGCTCCAGCGCCACGGCCCAGACCGATGAGGACGCACCACCCATGCACGCCATCCGCATCATCCTCGGCGACGAAGTGATCACCGCCACCCTCGACGACAGCCCGGCCAGCCGCGACCTGCTTGCCCAACTGCCGCTCAGCCTCAACCTCGACGACTACTCGGCAACGGAGAAGATCGCCTACTTGCCACGCAAGCTCTCCACCAGCGGCGCTCCCGATGGGACCGACCCGGAGGTCGGCGACATCGCCTACTACGCACCGTGGGGTAACCTCGCCATCTTCTACAGGGACTTCGGCTATTCCCGCGGACTGGTCAGGCTCGGAAGCGTTACCTCCGGGCTCGAGCATCTTGGCTAC